>JBFLZW010000013.1 GCA_040755755.1 bacterium
CTAATATCGCCGAAGGGTTTAGGAAAAGCAGTAAGGTGGATAAAAAAAGATTCATGAATACAGCTCGAGGCTCACTTGAAGAATGCCGCTATTATTTGATCCTGTCAAAGGATCTTGGCTATGGGGAAACTGCTGGAAGCCTATTGCCGATCCATTCCGACTCCTGGCTCCTGACTCCTGACTCCTTTGCCCGAATTGGGCTTTCAGGTTCACCTGGCTAGTTTTTTTCTGCCCATATAATACCGGAAACTTCAGTCAGGGGTGGGGGAATTTTGCGTTGTCACAAACCCCTAAAATGGGGGAATTTTAGATTATCACAATCACACCACCAGACCAAAAACAACTGGCCGCGTAATTATGGCGACCTGTACTAAGATTCGCTCAATATCTGAGAAGCAAGCTTAAGGAACTTTTTCTTGGCGGACTCAGGGAGAGCTTGAAATTTTTCGATGAGCCAGTCTAGGGCGAGCGTCTCAAGTCGTACCTCGATCTGTTTGATGAGTTTGGCAAGGCGCTTTTCATGTTGTTCTGTAAGGACAGATGGCGGGTTGTTTGCTTTCGTGTGCAAACGGTTAGCATCGGGAGCGGGCATGGTTGCAATATCAGATGCCTCAGACTCGACGGCCTCAATCCAGGATAAGCTCGCTTGGTTACGTTGCTTGGTGATAATATCGACGAAGCTTCCAAATGTTTCATCTACTGGCCAAGGGATTTCCGCTTCGCCATAGGTAGCTTCGATTTCCTGCCGAAGTTTTTCTGCCCGCGAGTTGAATTCCTGCCAAGTTAAACCTTCATTTTGCAATTGACGATAACACCCTTGATATGCCTGCAAGACGCTTCGAATAACACGGAAGTCATCAAGATCATCTTGGCAACCCTCGAATGCCCCTGTCAGTTCCTCTACTTCGTCAATTAACCTCTCAAGTTCCTCGATGGACCTTAATTTTGCTAGCCAAATTCTCCGAGTGCGTGCCATTATTTCGGATTCAGCTTTTTTTAGCTTGTCCATGAACTCAGCAAGGTCTGAGCGAATTTCACTAAGCTCAACCATCTCAATCATCTCGGTTCGCCGAGACATCCCTTGTAGTTTGTTAGAAAAATCTTTGCCAACTTCAAGATACCCCCGGATTTTTGCAATGCGGGGTATCCGGCAAGCGTCTCTATGTTGTTCGAGCCAGGACCGTACATCTCGGATCAGTTTTCGTGCGTCAGCGGCTGTTTCCGCATTGCGGATAAGTAAATTAGTGCGTGCCTCAAGCTCATTATACTGCTCATCAAGCCCAAGCCTTTTCAGGTTATTTCCTACTAAACGGAGCATCTTATGTTTAAAGTTGCCGATGGAATCGGGACTATCATCTTTCGGTGCCTGACGTGCCAGCCATGCAGGGAAGATTTGTATAATTATCTGCCGAGCACGCTCAACAAGAGGCTGCAACTCCTCGGTTTGGTGCCGAGTCCAGAGCACCCCTTCCGAAGTCATACGTTCTATTAGCTCCATGAGTGAGACCGCTCCCCAACTGAGTATACTGATACTATCTTGTTTAAATCCTAATTCGAGCTTGTTGATCGCATCATTTTGAGCGCTATCCATTTTCTTAAGCTCAATTGAAGCAGCCTTTGCCAGCTCTTCCAAATGAAAGAAGCGGTAGTTCGATGCTGGAGGCACTGGAACCCGCTTTTTCAATTCCTCGGCTCGTTCCAGACAATTGGCACGGTCTAAATAGCTCTCCGCCTGCTCCCACTCATCGAGAAAGCTCTCCCATTCTGAAGAGGCTTCACCAATAAAAGCAAGGGCAACATCCTTAAGGGCCATGAGATCGAGGAATTTGCTGCGAAATATTCTATCTTGAGAATCCATTACCCATTGAGAAACATCATATTGCTGGCCGTCACGAACTATGGCAAGCTTCTCAACACGTGGTGCGACAAAGATCCCTAAAAGCAATCCTGCAGAAGCGATATTAGCGCCATAGGGTGGCAGGCAAAGCTGGCGCAGCTCATTTCCAATGATGAATTGCTGCTGATTCGATTGAAGCGTATCGTCCCACTTCTCGGTAACGGCCCGTGCAACTGGATGTAATGGTCTCATCGACATAGCTCCGGACTTATGGAAAAATCCCCAATTGTCTCGCAAGACCGTTACCGCACGGTTCTTAACTTTTATCGGTTTAGCCATCACTGCATCATAATCAAGTTTCCCTCGCAGCAGTTCAATAGTGAGTTCCTGACAACTATCGGCAGCATTGCCTTTGGCTGTGCTGAAACCATCAAAAGGAAATGACAATGGTTTCTTGTAAATTCTTTTGAAAAGTTCAGTGCATGCAGGAACTAAACGATGCGCTTCTAACTCCTCACTCAATGAAGTAACATACTGCCGATTCTTGATCATTTCTTCAATTTGGTTTCGAATTCCCTGAAGCGTTTTCTCTTTATGCGCACCTATGAGGTTCCCGAACCGAGCGCGATCTTCATCGGTGATCGACTCCTCCAAAACTGCCAGTTCAGCCAAAGCTTGGCCCAATGTTCCATTTTCATCATAGAGGAGTAGGACCAATATGGGCAGCGCAGTAGTACCGTTTTCACGAGCTACATCGCTCTCACGAGCCGCACTACGAAGCAGCCTTTTGGCCTCGGAAGCTGCCGCATCAGGATCATAGCTCTGGCCGACATAACAATAAATAATAGTTCCTCTTGGTTCGTCAACCGCTACGGCTTTTTCCCATCGATCTGTAGCGAATTTAATATGCGTTTGTAAAATTTCAAGATTCGATGTTATCCCTTGATAACGCCATTCCTTGGTAGTGATAGAGTTATCTTCAGCAAAATTGCTTTCTATATCCCCAAGCAGGTCGCACCACTCAGATGCTTTTCTTACAAAAAGCTTGGCTTTTCCGTCTTCGTCGAAAATACTCGCTACCCTTTGCCTGATGAACGCCAAAAACTGCGTCCGTGGTATGGCGTCGCCCAGGATATCAAAACTTTTAAAGCGATCATCCCAATCGAGAACATTGTACTCCTCTTGGAGTTGAGTAGCTCCATCGCGTACCACAGGAAGCGATAACCCTGTGAGTGCAGCCAAGGCCATAACAGCCTCGTCACGGGAACCAACCTGCAATCCCATCTTGGAAGCCAGAACGACACCTCGAAGGATTCGTATGAGACGGTCCGGCAGTTGGGCACCATGTCGTGCATACACGGATGAAAAAGCATGAGTAATAGATCCCTGCTGGCCAGTTTCCTCAGATGAAATGAATTCCTGCTGTAGTTCATCTGACCACAGATCAACCGGTGCTAAAGACCAATTCCCTTCATCACTGAGCGTGAAGCCTGGGGAATTTTGGAAGAAATCACCAAGTAAAGTCAGGGCAGACCGCTCCTGGAGATGCTTGCCTGCTGCCGCAAGATAAAACAAAAACCATGTTGCATAGGGAGATAGCGGCCAGCAACCTTTTCTGATCACGGTATGAAACTGTTCGGGATCGCTCCACAGCCTGTAATTACGGGATTGTGGAAACCATGAATTGAGGTTATTTATTATTTCTTGTGATTTCCGGCGAGCTAACTCTCCATCAAACCATGAATCCAGCTTGTCTGGATCTTGCTTCTCCAGCAGATGAGCTATAAGCGTCTCCAGATTGGTGGAGAGATAAACTTTGCTGGCAGATTGATACCGTGTGACGTAGCGAAGAATTTCGTTTTTAAATTCCGGGGCAACTCGCTGTACATAAGCGTTAAGCTCAAATTGAATAAAACCCACAAAGCAAGCTGTGTCGGCATGCCCTTGAATCCCCTCAAACATGTCCTGAAGCACACCGCTTCCGGCAACCTGGCTGCGGACCGTTGCAAATTCAGTATATCGCCCAAATTCATCAAAAAGGATAAGAAGTCGTCGAAAAGGTTTGTCTACGCCGCAATACTCTCGTGCCACTACGTCAATCACATCTTGCACAGACTCGCCACCTAAAGCGCGGATTGGCATACCTTGTGAGGCGAAAAATTCATGGACTTTAGCATAAACATGTTCGTCCTGCCTTTCGAGCGCGTTTAAAATGGCATCGCGATTTACTGTACCACACGCATCGAGAAGCTCTTTGATGATAGTGTCGCTCGACATGCGGATCAGAGTGGCAGCTTGCTTGAATCGTGGCCTCAGTTCGTCAAGCGGCCTCGTGTCCATGTTTCTGACTCTTATTTGCTGTACCACTTGCCGAATTAACTCGGCTGTCAGATCGAAGCTCCCCATGCCGTTAAGCGCTACGATGAGGCAGGGATGGTTTGTTTCTCTCAGCATAGCACGGATTTCACTGCCGATACCTGAATCAGCAACGTCGAGGGATGATAGGATATGCTCAGAAATGCCATTTGTCGGATTGGCGAGTAATACGGCAAGAGTAAGGGCTAAATGTGACTTGCCTGTTCCGTAACCTGCAATCGTCAAGGTGAAGGGCTGGTCCTCAAGTCCGCAACAGCGCCGAACAATTGCACGTATGAAGCTGGCAGTGTCTTGCAGTTGATGACCGTGAGTGCTCCCCACATCTACTTGAGTAACACCGTGGTACTTTGGTCCGTGGAAGATAAATGCTTCGGCAGCCGCGCGGCACTTTTCTTCATCATTAAGAAACCAGTCAATATTTACAGCACCATGAAAGAGCCTATCACCTCGGAATTTAACTACATCCTGGACTTGTATTGGCATTACCTAAGCCTTCTTTTTATAAGAATCTGACATCAAGTAGTCTTTATATCAGATGTTATATCAGGTCGTTGTAGATTCGACACCACATCTCCTCAGCAGTAGCTTTTCGCCGCAAAATCCACGGATCCATGTGCCGGTCTACCTCAATGATTCCCTTCCGTTCAATCAAATAAAGAACACGTTGCACATTGGAAATATCCCAGCCGGGTATCGTACGCCAGCCAGCTTTCGCGTCCAATTCAGTAACCGTTACCTGACCAACCTTGGGGAAGTGTTCATCCATAAGCTGGAGCATCCAGGCACCATATGCGAAACCAAACTCATCAGCAGTCGGCGCCTGTTGCCGGGAAATGATATCGTTATTATCCGACGATAATACACCGCAATTTTTGAAAGACGCTTCGTCCTCATACATTCTTACGAGAGGGCCGATCAGACCACTTTGCTGAGTACTGTAAACAAGAGCTAGATATTCTGCGAGTTTTTCTCTTGGGAAACTCATGCCTAATGCCTGGGTGCCATCAAAAAATGCATAATACCAGACGTCAGCGCCCATCAGTGGTCCGCAGAGGTTAAAATGAGCAATCCACTGAGTTACCCGCTCTTTCAGGTATGGATCTTCCAGAAGGACAATACGCCCAAACGGTGTCAATTCTGGCCGTTTAATACCTGGCTGCTCCCCTCCTGCCAGCCTCACTAAACCCATGCCTCGGCAGTAATCCAAAATGGCAGGCACTTTGCCGCTGGAAACTCCCGTTGGGATACCCGTCACTGCCGATATCTCCTGATAATCTCCTGCCTTCCCAGAAGCAGCATACCGCAACATCGCATGGATATACTGTCGTTCTGGGATAAATGTCTTGTGAAAGTTACGCGGCAATCGCGTTGGCGTCTGACTTGCTTTAGACACTATCGCTCCTCTTAGGCATTAACGCTTCGCTCCGATGCTTAGATATTACTGCTCCGCTCCGATAAAGAGGTAATCCGGATCCTGAAGGGTTTAGCCTCCAGTTTTCCTGTTGCCTCATTCAGACTGGGACCGAGCGAGTAGCATTCTCCCTTTTCGAGTGATGTCAGATGGTTCATCCAGATATCGGCTTTTTCGTTCGTTGAAATAGCGATGATGTCCGCATATGTCCGGACTTCAGTGTCCGCTGGCCGGAAAAACAGCTTATGAGCTGCATTAAAGAGTCGATCGCGCTCGTCCTTCTGTAAATTACTCATAATCTGGGTGGCAAGGATGAGGGAGAAGCCGAACTTGCGACCTTCACGCAGAAGCTTAGCCAATGGGCTTTCCTCCCGGTGGTCCAGATTTTGCACTTCGTCTAGTACCACTACCCGTGGACAATCTTTTGTTCCACGTCCACGGTAAAACCAGAAAAGATCAATAAGTGAAAATTCCGTAATCAGCCGTGCTGCATCTGGTAGAAAGCCTGCAAGCTGAATCACGTGACAGCGTTGTTGCGAGTCATTAAACAACCTCTCCCAGCTTTCCGGATCTTCCACACCGAATGGGTTTTGATCTACGAAGGGGAGAATTTTACTAATAACGCTTCTTGCAGATGAACCAATAGAACCTTTCTCTTTAGATATCTCTTCCAAATAGGGGATAAGGTCAGTTAAAGTCATTCCTGCTTCTCCAGATGCAGTTATTCCGCGTTTCACTGCTTGGTACAGGGCTGACTTCTGCTGATCGCCAAAACTGTATACTTCCCCAAAAACACCGCTGATACGCTGGGCCGTGTTAGCATCTCCTTCAGAAATAGATTCTCCATTGATCACCTCGACCTGCTGTTGCCGGAAGGGATTGATAGAGAGAGGTTTCTTGCGAACAACATGCTGGACAGGCTGAAGAAACGCTTTAAATTCCTCCTCAAGTTGATTGTCGAAAAAACCATTTGTATAGTCCACAATGAGCGAGTTTTGCCCGCATCGGCCAAGCTCGTATAGGAGACATTGAATCGTGTAGGTCTTGCCCATCCCGGAAGTGCCAAAAACAAGCATGTGCCGGTTAGTCAATTCCTTATGACCGAATTCCCAGTAAACAGGCCGAGAGCCTTTCGACGTCGTACCCAAAAGGATTCTATCGGGTATCTTGATTTCCATAGGTGGTAGCGTGCGCTGCTGCTGCCCTACATCCCCCTCTTCATCTGGGGGCTGCATCAAAGGCACATTTGACTCTTCATGGTCAAACTCAATGCATGAGGCACTCGGTTCGATACTTTCCTTTTCTTCGCCATCTTTGGGCATTATCGGCAGCTCAGGAATTATGGTGGCATCGAATTGGATAGGGCTTCCTTCCCAAGGAAAGGCACTTGCAGCCTTAGCTGTGCACAAGGTCCGTACATAAGTACTCCCGGCAGACACTACGTTTATTCCTAATTCCTGTTCCTCAAAAGCATATGGCCACACATCATTGAGTGACAAATTTGCGCCGGCATGGTCTGTCCAGAAAAAAATGGCAGCGGCACGCCATTCGATATCATAATCTCCTTCGGCAAGACGTTCTAAAGCGGTCAAAACCCGCCGCTCCTGGTCACGCCTGGTGATTTCTGCTTTGCTGGCAATTAGCCGGTGAATTTGCAGCCACCAATACCGTTGATCTGGACGATCGTCTTCAATACTTCTGTTGTTAAGTCGTGGTGTGAATACGGCTATTAAGTGACGCAGCCCGTTCTCAAGCTGCTGTTGCGATTTATCTTTATGCGTATCTGCCATCTTGGCCAATTTGCATTCAATCAGCCGAAGATCAAGGTGAAACCGACCATCGTCGCCTACACGGGCTATAATCCATAGGAGATCCGGACGAGTATCACTGTCTGCTGAATCAAACCAGTGCCGATAAGCATCCAATGACACGAGCTGGTCGCACAATGCATCTCCACCTGCGGATAGGATTTTGCGGGTGAGTGCATAGGCCATGAAATCACGAATGTAATGGCCGACACCAGTAGCGCGCACTAACGAGAGCCCTGACAACCGACGGGACTCTGCAAGGACTCCTTTAGCTACACTCTCATAAACGTCGGCAGACCAACCACTATAAACTTCTCTGATAGAAGCCGTGAGACGGTACAAAACATCCGCTAGGCTGAACTGTTCAGTAGAAATTGTGTAGTTCGCCTCGCCATGAGATCCGACCCCAGAACCAAAGCCGATAATCTCACGTTCTTCCAGCGTATCACTATGCTTCTGGTAAATCAATTGCTCATCTATGCTTGGATCAATACAAACAACCCATTCAGCTCGCTGGTGAAGCTTATCAACAACTCCCTCCCACGGTTTGTAATCACCAAACCCGAGCACAACATGGTGTGTGTTTTGTTGCGTCTCTTGATTTTTCAGACGGGCCATCAATTCTGCGTGTCGTGTAGTAATATGAAATTGTCGGTTACTCAATATACGTGCCCGCTGGAATTTCCTGCCAGGGTCCCTGACCGCGCAGAATGACTTTTCGAGAATAGGAAATTTAAGTGTACGAGAGGTCACCACATAAGGCTCGACACGTTTAAAATCGTTCTCCTGTTCACCAGCTCCAATAAACCTATTCAGTATGGCGATATCAACCTCAAGTCCTTCATCAATTAGCTTCCGAAATTGATGATAATAATCCTGATGGGAAACAAGCCGGTGGGCAACAGACAAGTGGCTGTACTGGTAGTGAGCGAGTGATCCCAGCGTCTCAGATGCTTCCCATCTCTCTTTCCACTGGTTGATCCATCGGGAAACACAGGCATCGTCGCTCGATTCAGTGAATATGGTCACTGACATTGTATACTTATGGGGTTTGGTTAAGTTATCCTCATAGACCTCACTATAGACCTCACTCAAAAACTGATCTACGGCTGCGATTATCGGCTGAATGTCCTGGTTTTGGTAGATCGCGATACTCAACCCATCATCAGCGTGAGGATGCATTTTTCGGTAATCTCTCAAGATGCGATATATCAACATAGATTCTCGGCTCTTGTGGAAAAGATCGGTATCGCTCACATCTTCCTCATCAAAAGCATCGTAGCGTAAGAGCATCCGCGTAGTAAGAGAGGCTTCCCTGTTACCTATGCTGCCAATTCGATGGATCAGATTTTCTCCTCGCACATTCGTATCCAGGATATGGTTCCGGTCCTTTATTAGTCCGGATAGAGGCATCTGTATAGCTGCTAGATCGATATAGTTCTGCCAAACGGCACTGGCACTATGAAAGGCTCGTGGGTCAGATGCACTCAGGGCATTCCCTGCAATGGTTCCAAAGCAGGTAAACAGATATCGCTCATGTGCCTGTAACATCTCTAACAAAGCAGGATGCAAAATTGTCACTACTCCCGATGGCTCAAATTTATCCCACACCCATCTATCGCCCTCTTCACTCCGCCGTCGGCAGACAATGAGGAATGACCGGAACAGTAGCTGTGCAAGCGGGCTACCTGCACACTCAGGTTCACGGAAAAGATAAGCATCGAATGCATCTTCATACGCTTTTCTTAATGAGTCCCAATCATCTTCCAAGGCTGTATGTAATC
Organism: bacterium; assembly: GCA_040755755.1. NCBI lineage: Bacteria > bacterium. The sequence goes on from JBFLZW010000013.1 coordinate 9,217, forward strand.
CTTCGGTCTGGGCTTTCTGTATGAAGCGGCCGTATTCAAAGGCCAGTTTTTGTACATGCTTCAAAAGCGGGTCATCTTTGTCCAAGTCTGACACACTGAGTAGATTAAATATACTGCCGCCTTCATCCTGAATGCACTGGCGGAGAACACGGCGAATCTCCTCATCATCCTTGGCAAGCATAAGCTCTTCATAGTACGGCACGTGAAATACCGGCAGACAATAGCCGCCCGCCTTTTCTATGCCCTGTGCAGCCCACCGCACAAGCTCATCAACTATTCTATAAGGTTCAATTTCCGGTAATCGCCATGCAAACTGCTTGGTGACCGGTCTTTCCCACCCTTCTCCCACCAATTCCACGGAAAACTGCAAGAATGGCTCTGCACTACGAGCCGACTGGCAATCGATATCTTCCCTCACAAGGTGCGAATGAACCAATACGTTCTGATCCTCTCTGCACAGTTTCGTCTGTGCGATCTGTTGCTCTAGCAGATTATCAATCCCTCCCAGCAAGCGGGTTAAATAAGTGCGCGCCTTTAGCGCACGCTCATCAGGGGATTCTCCGTCACAGTCATGTTTGAAAAGACATGATTCAATGCGTATCTCTCTCAAGCTCAAGACATCCTGGGCAAAAACTCTCTGCCTTACTGCTTCTTCTTTGAACTCAGCCAGCGTGTTCCATAGAGCAGTCAGTACGACTTGGACAGGCCCACCTGTCAGCTTTTTAACTGTCTCCTTCTTCGGTTTTGGCTCTTTGGGAGCCCGGAAGCCAAGAATATGGTCACGAATAGTGACAAAGTCGCATCTGCGTAACTTGATGCAGAGTTCATCATTCCCTGTCTTGATGTATTCTGTAAGAGCATCTATAAAAGCTTTATCACTATCGAAAGGCTCCCGAACACTCTGGTCGAATAATTCCCCAAGTTCACGATGCTTTAGAAATTTTTCAATTGTTTCAACTGCCCGCTGGCGAGGGCGATCCTCAAGGAATGCATCATAAGAGAAGAATGATATAGCATCACCTACATATGGCCCAAAAGACCGCCGAGTGGAAAATTTATACGTTGAGAAAGAAGGTAAACCAAAACACCCAAGGCTGCGCAGCAGAATCTTTTCTGCATCTCTTCCATCTTGCGCTGCTTTCAGGTTGAGCTCTTCCAGCAATGTGCTGATCTGGAGGATATCCGCTAATCCATACTCGATCGATGATTGAAAAATAACGTCAAAATGATGGAGTGTGTTTTCCTCAAAACCTACCGATGACTCATTCAAAGCTATAGAGACCCATGGAGCAAAACTACCCTGTAGTTCCTCTTTCCAGATCGTGCGAAAATCGCAGTGATGAAAATCCGCCAGACTGGAGGAATCAGTGACCCTATCAACTCCTATCAAGAGAATTACAAGAAATTCACCTTGCTTAGCAGAGGCATTGCGATAGCTTGTCAGGTTGCCCTGTTCGTCGCGCCATCCCTTATTGTAAATTTCGGTGATTTGTTTTCTTATAGCAACATCATCTGCCGCTTCCCACTCTCGGTAAAGGATATTCGCAACCTTGATCAGTGGTGAGATCGTTCGGCTTTGCTCGGCACAGTAATTAACCAGGCGGTTCCCAACTTCCGTAACCACAGTAGCCGGTACGCTAGGCATCATGAATAGGAGCTTGCTGCCAGGTTCTCCCTGGCGAATATGGCGCTCTATTTGCTTGCGGATATGCTCAAATACAGTCTTTGCAAAGAACCTCATAATCCGTTCTTTCTGCCATCAAAGGGATTAGTGACTAGAGAGCAGGAATCAGACAACCGGATAAGCACTCCGGACGCATTAAGCATTTCCACTACCCATGCATCTAAGTTCCCGTCCAGCATAGTAAGCCGCGTAGCCCCATGCCATTCACATGCCTGGCCAATTTTCTCGCTGTCCAGAGCAATACCATAGTGGGTAAACACCAGCTTTTTGAATGTCTCGTAGGTAACTCGCTCCCCTGGGCGAATCACGGACATCACGAGAAATCGTAGCAGGCGATCATTCAGTACAAAGCGGGCTCCGGTACCTCGCTTCGGTACAACCAAGCCAATTCGCTTGGCTAGAGTTAGAAATAGCTTGTACCCATAACGTCCATCTGCCTCCTTATAAGGATCAACCCACTTCTGTCCACAGGCTCGATCCTCGCGTTCCTGCTGGGCCACTACCGCGCGAATATCTGGATGCCGAATCGCATCGTAAATCATGCGCTGAATGGCACTTACACTACGCCGGGATATCTGCTTCAGGACACTATCCCGTCCCTCCGGATCGGAAACAGCCCACACAAATGCCAGAGGGCCAGCTTTTTCCCCTTGTGCTTGCGGCCAATCAACATAGCGAGCGCTCTGCGCACAGAGACTGCGCAACACCTGCATAGCACAAGCGATTTCCAGTAGCTCCAGCCGTTCAATTGGATCGACGGCTGCATCACAAAGGCGCAGTAACTCAACTGCAAATAGCAGCCCCTCCTGCCAGCTCTCTGCTGGACACCATCCGCAGCGTGTGAACCTTGGATTACCATTCTCATCTTTGTCTGTATGTTTAGAAGTCTCAGGATCTACCCCGGAATCAATAAAAGTAGCTAGTTTGCCCAGGGTTTTCGGACAAGCATTCAGAACTCCGCTGATTCCATCCTCCAGAGCCTTATGAAGGCATTCCGGCGTGCGTTCTTGCTTTGAAAGGCCGAGGTCTGCTTTGGTATTCCACATTTCGATTAAGCTCTCTTCTTGCCTTAAGGCATTGCAAATCTGAAGGTAGAGAAGTTCCCCTCCTCGTGCGAGAAATAATTGTTGGTTATGTGAAAAGAAATCTAAGGCGTCGCCCCATCCTTGTACGTTTGCATCTTTAGCACGTGTTTCTCTCCAAATACTCTCTCCACCAATCAACTCCCGAATGAGAGGCAGGAAACTCTGCGCGCACCAAGTTCTTTCACTCCCTACACCCTGGAACCCCAAAAAGAGGTTCTCTAGTGTGCGTAGTACTTCCGTCCTTTCGGCTGTGCTGGATACTACCAACCTCTCCTGACTACTCAATAAATCTCTCAGTTTATGATAATGTTCCCGGTGGCTTTGATGCCTAGTTTCCAGTTTTGAAGCTCCCAGGAAAGCAAACAATTTTAGGTTAAGACATGCCTTCGCTGTATAGTCAAGGTGTACTTTATCCGGCCATGCTCGAAGTAGATCAAGATATGGAAACACCTGCTTAGATAATAATAAAGTGTTACCTATCTTTTTAGCGGACGAAGCTACAAGTAAAAATTCTACCAACAATTCTGGAACTGTTTGGTCAACAAAGAAGCGACGACCGAAGAGTTGAATGGCGGGATTGCGGTCCTGGCCACGATGTGTGATCATTTCCAAACTTATATGAGGAAAATGTTTAACCATCAGTCACCTCCAGCCGACTTCCGCGCAATGCATAGATCTGCCGCTTGAATGTGTGGTTTGTGCGGGCTCTAATGAGCATAATACCTTCGCCTTGATCCACATCTGCCAACCGAATGAGTTGACCCTTGAACCTCTCTAAACGGTCGATGTAAGATGCCTGTAAACTCTCTCCAATTTCTCCTTGATTTCGCATCATGACATAGTCCAAAAACGGCAATCCAAGCCGAAGCGTAGTATCCCTGTGGTTTTTGAGCATTAGTTCAAGTCGCCCCCCCTCAGCACCATCGTTATTTGGCGAAATAAGGCTTAGTTTGAAATCATCCGCGGGAAAACGTGCTAATACGACTTGGGCACTTTGGCGTACCCTATATGAGCGTCGGCTTAATGTAACATATAGGTGGTCGGAAGGCGTACCCTCTGGAAACCTGATACCTGTGAAGTGTTCCTGAAGAACATGAAGAATCCGTCGAAGCAGGTCAGTTGTCTCCTGCAACGCAAGACCCGCATTAGGTCGCTTCTGCCACCGAGCAAAATTTAAAACCATCAGTGAATTTAAAAAAGTCTTAATATATGTGTCTATGCTATCATCAGTCGAAGTAGACTTATGCAAAAAGAAAATCATTCGGCGTACTTGTTCTCGCGCTTTTGTATCCTTTAGGTTCTCATCAAACTTAAGCCTTGCCCCGCACCTGCGTAATTGCTCGAATTCCTCATCACAGCCTTTCGCATCCAAGCGGAAGACAGGGCCTTTGCTCTGCATCCAGAGTCGCCTTTCCCAAGTAGGACATGGGTGACTGCCGAATCCCTGTTCTCGTATCACACTCACAGTGCGAAGTTGCAGCGCAGGGCTATCGACATCTCTGCCATTATCTCCAAAAAAACGATTGAAAAACATGAACTCAGTACTTAACGGAGGGGCAGCCTTCTGCGACATCTTAACAATGTCCTCACAGTTGAGTCCTGATGTAATCATGTAGGCCAAATGTCCAGACAGTTGGCGCAAAGTAAACCGTGTCCCATACTCGTACATGCGGCGGTAAATTAAAAAAATACGTTCCCGAACAACATCCTCATTTTGTTGAATAAGATCTATGTTTCGGGAAATAGGGCAATTCCTGAAATAAACGCATATCTTACATGCTGCCCAACGGTCAGCTTTAATCATCCGCTGAAAGACCCTTTCAGCAAGTTCAAGATTATCCATCATTGATAGATTAATTATAGAAAAAAAGACGTTATGGAATTGCATTTCACATGGTTTATCCATACTAATTCTGTGGAGTATTTCGCTTTCGGTATACACCCGGTTACCATCTGGAGACTTCCGCTCATAATTGGAGAATGTTTCCAACAACGTGCCTGTATTTGAAATTAAAAGGAACCGCCTTGCGTCACCTTTCAGCATTTCATCAACCAATGTAAGACGTTCGACTGGAGACCATTCACTAAAGTCCTTTATAAGAGTAATAGCAATGCCATTAAACATCAAATTTTCACGCCGAGTCAGATCGTTGGGCAGTGGCTGCTCACAGGGTAATTCCTTGAACCGCTTATAAAGTTCTGTAGCAATAGTAGACTTTCCGTCACCAGCGTGACCAGTAAGGATAACATGCCGCCTTTCTTTACCAAGTAATATTCCATTGATATACGCAGTCAGCGGATGAGAAACATGGATAAGCCCAAAAAAGGCATTTCGAGCCTGGGACTCTGCAAGAGCGTTTTCACTCCCGGCATTCCGGCAGTGAAGTGAATTCAAGTAAGCAACAAAGAGATTCGTTTGCAGCCCCTCTTCAGGTTTTGGTTGCATATGTCCCCAATTCTCTCTTACCGAACTCAAATCCATAACGTTAGCTCCATATCGTAAGAGCGAAGTCTCCTCTGGTACAATTTTCTCTGATCTTTGCACATGTGGATTGGTTATATGTCTGAGTTGTTCATGTAAATATTCAATTATCCTTTGCCGAGAAACCAGATCACGAAGGCAGGTATCAAATTCTTGACTCGCATATCCAAATTCTACAGTCTCCACCAAACGTCGGCGAGTAAGGCGCAAGTTTGGAGTCTCTTTATAATAGTGAAACAATGCCTCTGCATCAGTTTTTACCTTTAGATGCCAGATTTGATCATTTGATAAATGGTAGTAAGGATGTTCGATCAGAACAGTTTTGGGGTCCGTCTCTGGAAAAACGCGAAGCCATGTATCAAGAAATTTGTCATCGAGCCATGATTCCATCGGGAAGCAGTTTTCTCGACAAGGATTCTCCTCATAGAGATTAGCCAGCATCAATAAGAAGATAAACTTATGCGGACTTATTTGTCCATTAGCTCTCATGATGTGTAGAGATTTTAACTTTGACAATATGTAATTTAGTAGGCCCTCTTGCTCACTCATTTTTTGTCTCTGATGAGTAAATTTTCGGGATTGAATGGTTGAACATTAATACCAGCCATACTATCAATGAGAAGTGGCCGGTTTTTTATTGCTTCGGGCATACCATTGCCCGCCGTGGAGGAAAGATCGCGAAGGCTGCCATTATCCCGCCAAGTGTAAGTCCGGCCATCAGAATGCTGTTCCTCGTATTGACATGCCTTCTCAAAGAGGGTTGGATGGTTTGTCCGGAGTCCGCGCCATTCGTTATCCCGTTGAAAAAAACAAAAAAAGCATCCTGACCGTTGACGCCAAGAATAATATGATGGCATTCCGAGTCCTACGTCACTCAGAATTTGGATGATATCGTCTATCATAAGCCTATTATCTATAAAAGGATGGACAGGAATTATATTTTCGTCTGATGGACGGTAGCCCTCTCTATCTTCATCCGCCCGAAGTCCAACATAGCTATAGACGCGGGTACCTCGGCAGTGTTGTCTTAACCATTCTTTATAGGGCCTTAGCTTAAGTTGGCGAGTACACCACCTATTGGTAGGAGAGGGGAGAACCCCACCGTAGTACTTCAGCCAATATTCAAAGCCCCGAGGAGAACGAATGCTTATTATTTCTATGCTTAGCACAGCTCTAATTCTATCTAAGTATTCGTATGTTTCAGGCAACTCACATCCGCTATCAATAAACACATATTCCAAAGGAATTTCAGGGTGTTTCTCACGCATATATACAGCGAGGGCTGCACTGTCCTTACCGCCGGATAATGCCAGAATGTGTCTTTCACGTTTCGCTGTCATTTACTTCTTCTCCTCAAGCGATTCTGAAAGCAAGGCACAGAGCGCAGCACGCATATCGAGCGATTGACTAAAGATATTCGAAAAATTTTGCCTGAGCTTGCGGCGTGTTACCTCGTCAAGTCGAACGACTCGACGATGGGTCTTTCCATCTCCACGGGTCAGGGTAACGACTACGTTGCTATCGTCCCCTAACCCTAGCCCGGCAGCAACCAACTCTCTGAGAGACTCAATACGGGCAGACAGCTCCAACATTGATGCACGGAACGGCTCTATATCGGTGTCATGCCATGAATCTACCGGCTTTTTGATCGTCTGGCCTGCAATACCACGTATCCATTCAGCATCATCTTCACATCTATTGATAAAAGCGCTTAGCACGGATTTAAGACCCTTATCTTGACAAGGGTTGATGAGCGGCGATATGCGTTTTTGCATTTCCTTGCGGAAAGGCTGTAAGGTATTAGTCTTGGCATGGAAACCAAATGCCTCCATAATAATTTGTTGTACTTCGATATTCAAACGGTCAAAGGCATTATGGAGTTCGAGAAGAGCTTCCTGGAGACGGTCTCGCAACATCTCTTTCCATGCACGGTCCGGGTGACCGTCCTTGAGTACAGGCGAAATTCCGAGGGCAATGGGTATTTCCTCAAAAAGAAGCTGAATTGGCTCCCTGGCATTAAGGATAGCTCCACGCAATTTCTGCGCTGCAAGCGAAATCCGGCGAGTGAAGCGAGTATATTGGGGTAGTTCCTCCATAAATCGAACCAAAGGTGTTACTATCCGCAATAGAGAGGGATTGCGGACATTTTTATCAAGTTGGAGAACGTTGGTATCCAGTACCTGCATATACGCCTGAACGACCTCTCGGCGAAGACCGGTTGGTGCATAGCGCCGTAACGAGAATAATTCCGGACGATTGACCATGAGAGCGATTTCGGCTTCCCCGAAATAAGGTTTGAACGCTCTTTCCTGATACAAAGCAATCTCATCAGCATTCACAATCAGATAGTGGCAGAGGAATAATGGAATAGGCCCTTCTCGCATGCCGAATGGCGGTTCCTTGAGCCGGTGAATGAGGGCACGGACATCGATTCCCTCATGTTTGTCTTGGGCAGCATCAAGCATTCCATCCAGCACATTCCATACAGCCGCCAGTTGAGGATGGAGGGTAGCATCAGGGCGTATGAACCTCCATTGTCCGCCAGTATATCGATGAAGTCCGGTTGACCGAAAGAGTGAGCGATAGATTGCGACTTCAGGCCCATAACCAGTGAGTCCAAGATTCTCTTCTCTCTCCCTCGCTACCATAGCCTCTCCCAATTCACGACGGGCACGTGCTGCCGCGCTTGAAAGCTGTTCATAGTTGATCATCTCATTACCGATCTTAGGACATTGGGCAAACACTTGATCACAGAGGCTTGAAATCAGTGACGAGAGATCACGATAATATCTCACTTTCTGTAGTTCACCGAATGCATACCATTGAGCATCCTCAGAACCAGGAGCATAGATCTCTCCGACATAACTCCGCAGTCGATCTTCCGCTGCCTGGACGCGGAAGCGGGCTTCCTTCCGGGCGACACCATCATGAACAAGCTCTGGAGCCTCATCAAAGACCGCCCTTGCCGCGGCTGCTTCGAGAATCAACTCTCTGATTTGATTCTCATGAGCAGTGTATGCAACCAAGATAGGGCGTCCATCTGCACAAGCTGGAGGTAACTCTTGAATTGTGGTCTGATTTCCGAATGCGTAGACGAGCAGTCCATCGTATCCACGCTGGGGTTTTGGTGCTGCTGCGATCAAATCCGTTATTGCCATCCATCGGCACTCAAATCTTCGGACTGTGCCTGTTTCATACGAGTGACGCGAGGCTATTATCGGGACTTGCGGACAGTAACTCTGAAGGGTTTCCACCAAAGGGCGTGTTTCGAGTAAAGCCCTTTTTTCATGGATCGCTCCGATGATGTCAAAGTCCGATCCCTCCCAGAGCCGGTACTCCTGTGCGTATTGACGAAAAATGAGAACTTTTTTCTGAGACAAGTCAGATATCTCATTATCCAAAGTCTGCTGGTCAATACCAAGTGGCTCCAGGAGTGCCAATCGAAGGACCTGTGGGGTTGCCGGAAACCCGAAGGGGCCGGATATAAGGTTCAAAACACCTACGGCTTTAAGAATAGCAAGGCTTTGGGGTGATAGTGAATGCGCCTGGCCAATGATATCTTGAATCTCGACCCATCGTTGTGCTTCAGGACGGTTGATGAAAGTAGTGGTAGATACGGAAAAGAAGTAATCATAGAGATAATCGAGTCCTAATGAGGGTAATCGCTCATCTGTGCCTACCTTGTGATTCAGCAGATAATGGGGCAAAGCGTATGGATCGCCGCTACAGAGGAAAGACAGAAGCGTCCTGTCGTTCTGGGCGAATCTCCGGCATAGCTCGGTCAGCACGATCGCTGACACTGGATGCAAGGGATAGAGTGAAGCTATCTCATCCTCTGTCATGCTCTCCACGCTTGGAAGCTTCGCCGCTTTTGCCTGCTGGGCAATAGTCGCTGCCCACTCCTGAATCTTGACGGCCAAACGACTTTCCTCTGGCCGTTGTACTAAAATTCGCCGGGCTAGTGCCAACATCTGAGGTGTTGATTCAACAAACGAGATATCTTCAAAGCGGCCTTGCACTTTGTTCCACTCTTGTCTTTGCTGAACGGTAAGACCCGACGCATAGCCTTCAAAGGATTGGTGCAGGCAAACCCACAAATAAACACCTGAAATTTCAGCCAGCATCTGCATGACAAAGATATCACCCTTATCGGGGTGATGAACCATATATTCAAGGTTCTTTCCAAACTCATCTATGACAATGATGATAGGCCGATAAAGCTTTTTGTGTAATACTGAAATGCTTTTTGCAATAGTATGGGAATCAGGGTGCTCCTGCTGGCATAGCTGCTGCAGCTCAGATATAGAGTTTTGAAGTTGGGTTCGCCAATGAAGGTCTAACTGTCCGTTGCCCAGTGCCCGAAGCAACCCAGAGAGCAGGGTACGATTAACAGGTTCATAGGTCGCAGTTATCGGAACGCGGAAAAAGCCCTTTCCATCTGTTGATGTACTAATGGCATCGACCAAGTCCTGCTGAAGTTTGTGGTCTACATACCGGAGCTTCTCATGGGCAAGGTTTGTTTCCGGGAGCGCATCGTTTCCAGTAACGGCCACAAGGTAGTTTGCAAAAGCAGACTTGCCCATCCCATATGGCCCTGTCAGCGACCAGGCGGAAACCTTTTCGCCGCGTAGCGCCGAGATGAACCGACCGAGAATTTCACGCGCCTTGCCCGTTATCTGATAATTCTCAAGGGCAGACGAGCAGCCTCTATCCCGTTCCAGATTTACGGAACGAGCGACATTTACGTCAGGATATACAAGGTCAGATAATTTCACTTTTTAGCACCTCGGAACTCCTCATCTGCGTAGTACAGTTCGAGAGCATGCCAGAAAAGGTCGATAGGATTCTCATTGAATAGGAGTTGCCGATTACCCACGGATTCCATAAAATCCACACCTTGCATTTGCGCAGCAGCATCATCCAGCAACCTGCCTGCATCCATTTCTGAAAGCTTGAACACGACCCCTGGCGAATTGAACTCATAAACAATCTTATGCAGTGAGAGGGTCTTTTGATTTGGCTGAGTCAAGTTGGCATAGGAAAAACAGCAGGCTGCAAATATGAGGCTGGGGAGAGTTTGCTTTTCCGCTGTCACGAACCGGAAGGTGTTTGACTCTTCGACGGTGCGGATAATATTGAGTTGAGTAAACGGGCAATCGATACCTACCGTTGGATCAACCTTACCACCTGTATACATTCGGATCAAACAGGATGCGTCATTGTCAAACGAACTCTCCGAGAGTGCCGAGAGTTTATCATACTGCTGCGCGGCAGACACTAAAACCCTTGCAAGATGTTTGCGATCGAAAGCTGGCAGAACACAATGGTTGAAAGCCAGCGACCACGACGCTGACTCAATGGGAGGCACAAACAGTTGCCAATGCAAAAGCCAAAGACTCCCAAGGTCTTCGAGGTATGGGTCCCAGCCATCGTCAGCAAGTAATCGATTTCCCAACTGCGTGGGCTGCAAGGCACCATTTACCCCCTTTTTCCCCTCGCCCTCGCATGGTTCCAAGAGATGAAACGCCAAACACCACGACCGAATGGATCTAACCATATTTTTCCCCACGCCAAGCCTTTCGATCGCGTCTTGGGCAATAAACACCCTCCCATCGCTTATAGCTGCCTCATATCCCTTCTTCAGCCATCCATAGCGGGGCGTGAATGTTTCGTGCCGACTCACTCCTCCTTTTGAAACATGACTCCGTAAATCAGTCATGTTTATCCCACACCCACACATTAACTGCTGCTTTTTGTCCAAAATTCACCAACTCGTCTATCCCTCCATTATTTAACTTCCGTAGGTGAGCCAGCCGCGTAGACCGAGATATGCGGCTAGTAGAGGCATTGCTGCGATCTACTTACAGAACATCTATCCCGCTTGATTGAGGCTAAGATAGGCAGTAATCTAATCCGCTGAGGATCCTTATCTTTTATCATTGGCTTTGCTCACTACAGATGTGATCTTACTTCAAAACAGCTTCTTACTACTGGCTTAGGGCTTGATGTAGGTTGGATCAGTCCTCTACGTTCACATCATCGACAAATCATAAACAAGGGCAATCAAACTAACTGGGCAGCATTAACCGCATGACTCATTCTGTAAGTGCCATTCGGTTTAAGCCGATTAATCAAAGCATTCGATTATCAATAGTTCCCCCTCCCCATTTTGTCCTGACTGTGCGGTCTCTCCTCCCGGACCCGCCATACCTCCTTTTTGTCCACATACGAGAAAAGGGCAGGGATAGTTCGTATCATTTATTATTTTGTTCGCTGTGATGCACAGTATACCACCACCATATCCTTCTCCGGCACCACCGTGATAGGACTTTCTCCTTCGGCACCAAGTCCTTGGCCACCACCACCGCTAGTCCATCTACCGCCATTATTACCATTAGCTTCTCCGGGTTCACCGGCTTCTTCTGGTCTGTCGGAAAATGGAGTATGACCACCATTTCCTCCAAGGCCACCATTCCCACCTTTTCCGAACATATCTTCATAAAACCTATAACTGCCACGATCCGTCAAATCAGCAGTCATCATGGAGATAGGTTTTTTCGCTTCATCAGGATAATATCCATTCATCATCTATGAGCGCCCAAAACACCCTGATGTAATATAATATATTCAGAACCTCTATCTAAAGTCAAAAAAAATAATCTGCAAATATTTTACAGTAATGTATGATGTTGAATTTTGAGGTGATAGTGTGAATGGCGTTTATAGCGGTTTTCAGTTGTGCATGCTACGAATATAGTACAGAGCGAGAATTATCGTGATCTGTCCTTAGATAGAATGGCACTTACAGAAGCCAAGTTGGAACTCATCCACCGCCGCAGAAGGCAGGAGCATTATCTTTTAGGGTGTAGGAGCGTCATTGCCCCCAGAGGGAGATGAGATCGGATTAGCCGTATGATTCGTTCTGTAAGTGCCATTCTCCTTAGATCAAATGCCAATGCCCCTCAAGGGAAGGGATCGGGAAATATCATGAGCTTTTCACTCTCTGCTTTTCTCTGGCTCTTTATTGTCTCTGTGGTGTCCTTATCTTTTCTTCCAGGTCCAGTACCTTTTGCTGAAGCTTTCTGACTTTTTCGAATAATTCGGGCAGGAGGCGAAGGCTTGCCTCCGATTTTCTCCATTCCTGGATGGGTCTGCCAATGAGTCCGGCCAGGACACTATTGGGAGGAACGGTTTTCGAAACCCCGCCTTTGGCAGCCACCATGGTGTTATCTCCGATTTTCAAATGTCCGGCTACCCCTACCTGGCCGCCTAATGTCACCCGTTTTCCCAGTTCCGCACTCCCTGAAATGCCAGCCTGGCTGACAATGATGGATGATTCGCCGATGACGACATTGTGGGCTATCTGAACCAGATTATCGATTTTGGTTCCCCGCCTGATGATCGTATCACCCATCGTGCCCCGGTCTATGGTGGTCCCTGCGCCGATTTCCACAGCATCTTCGATGATCACCCGTCCTGTCTGAGGAATCTTGTAATGTTCCTGACCATCCCAGACATACCCGAAACCGTCGCTTCCGATCACCGTGTTGGCGTGGATGATTACCGAGGATCCGATCAGAGTGTGATGATACAGGGTGACGTTCGGGTAGATGATACACCCGTCGCCGATCTGAGAGAAATCTCCGATAAAGGCCCCGCTGTAAATCTGAACGTTGTTGCCGATCCTGACCTCCCTGCCGATGACTGCCAGCGGGTGGATAGAGACATTCTGTCCGATAATTGCAGAGGGGTCGATACAGGCCCGGGGATGGATCCCGGATGGCAGGTGAGGTGTTTCGGAGAACAGGCGCAGTATTTTGGCAAAAGCAAGATATGGGTTAGCTGTCCTGATGGATGCGATTTTGGTCTCCGGGTCCTTAGCCGAAAGGATGACTGCCGAGGCCCCGGTGTGGGGCAGCAGCGGCAGGTATTTTGGATTGGCAATAAAGGTAATCTCACCTTCATGCGCCTCCCTGACCCCGGCCACACCCCGGATAAGGGTTTCAGGGTTTCCCCGGACCGCTCCACCAACAAACTCAGCGAGTTCCTTGAGTGTTTTTTCCATCCGTAATTACTCTTCCTGCCCTAAACAGGCGGGTAAATGGTGTTATTTCTGTGTTCCCCTGGCCATGCTCTTATCGTAGGCTTCAATGACCTGGTTGGTAATATCATGGTTGGGATCGGCATAAATGATACTGTCGTCTTTATTGACGACCAGGGTGTATCCTTTTTCCTGGCCGATCTTCTGGACAATCTGAATAATTTCCTCTTTGATCTTATTCAGGTGCTGGAAGTACATCTCTTTTAATTCCTGTTCCTTATCCTCTTTGAACCGTTTCAGTTCAATCCCCTTGCGGCGGATTGCCTCCTCTTTTTTATTCTGGGCATCGGGAGAAAGAGCCATTTTCTGTTTCTGCAGCTCATCTTCCAGGTCCTTCATCTCCTTATCCCGTTTGGCCAGCTCATCTTCGTTTTTCTTTTTAAAGTCCTCCAGTTCCTTCAGGGATGCCTTTCCGGCCCTGGATTCATCCACAACGCGCTGACTGTCAATGTAGGCTATGCCTCCTGCGGGCGTTTGAGCCTGGGCAGCGAAAAGGTTCCAGGGAGAAATAACGGCAGTTGCCAGTAAGGCAAGCGGAAAAACAAGGATACTTCGGGGTTTCATCATCATCCTCCTGTTCGATTTAGGTGTTATATAATCAGGAGTCAGAAGGCAGAAGGCAGAAGTCAGAATAAAGACTTTTCCTTTCTTCATTCTGACTCCTGACTCCTGACTCCTTTCCCTTATGACTGTAAGTAGCAATTTGGACTAAAAATAGGTGCCGATGGCAAAATGGATCTGAGACCGATCGCGACCATCTTCCTCAGGGCGATAGTTTATTATCCTTCCCCAATCCAGTCGCAAGGGCCCTATTGGGGTAAAAAAGCGGACACCGATCCCGGCTCCCATTCTCAATGGCCGGTGAACAAATTTCTCCCGCTGCTCATAGACGTTTCCCGCATCCCAGAACAGGACCCCCCGAATGATGTCGTAGATGGGGAAATGCAGCTCCACATTGGTCACGATTGATTTATTCCCGCCGACAGGATCACCATCAGCGTCTTTTCGCCCGATGGACCGGTCCCGGTATCCCCGCACGGAATCCAGTCCTCCCACATAAAACCGCTCAAAAACGGGGAGACTCCGCCCTGCATACCCTCTGGTATAGCCAGCCTTGGCGTGAAGGGAGAGGACCAGTTGTTTCCAGATCGGAAAATGCCATCCACTCTCCAGCATCGTCTTGGTAAAGTAATTGCTCCCTCCCAGAAAGCCTCCGGCAAACTGAAAAGAAAGCTTATTGAGCGAGCCGGTTGTCGGTTTTATCCGGTTGTCCCTGCTGTCCCTGATTAATGATAACCGGGTGCTGCTGGTCGTGGATCTGCCTGCTGCCTCCTTGATATCTTCCGATGCCGAATCAGGATCATCCACCTCGATATTCACGTTTTCGTTCAAATAGGTCCCAAAGAGATGAGTATACTCGGCCACCGGATAGCCGAGCCGGATATCTCCTCCCCTGGATGTTTTGGTGTAATCTTCCAACTCTCTATCCAGGTAGTAAATATCAAAGCCTGCACTTAAGGGAATATCGAACAACCAGGGTTCGGTGAAGCCCAGGTCATAGGTGCTTCGCTCGCCGTTACCGGCAATTTCAGCAGAGAGAAACAGTTGTTCTCCCAGGCCGAATAAATTCCCCTGCTTGATTTCTGCCGTTCCCACGAAATGATCCACTGAGCTGTAGCCCCCGCCAATGCTCATTTGTCCGGTCATGCGCTCCTTGACCTTGACGGCTAAATCCACCTTATTCCTTTCCGGATCGGGCTGAATGTCCAGGTTGACTTCCTCAAAGAATCCCAGATTGTTGATATTATTGTAGCTTTGCCGGACCTTGCGGCTGCGGAATATATCACCCTCCTGGACTTCGATCTCCCGGCGGATAACTTTATCCCTGGTCTTGGTATTGCCCGTAATCCTGATCCGGTTTACGGAGGTCAGACCTCCCTCCTCAACGTCCAGAGTAATATCGATTTTTTTCTCTTCGGGTATTTCATGAGTCAACGGAGAGACACGGGTAAATAAATATCCCTGATCGGCGTATATGTCCTGGACTGCCGAGACATCCTGACGCAGTTTGGCCCGGTTAAAGAGTTCCCCTTCCCTGATCTGAAGCTGCTTCTGAATTTCCGGCGTAGAAACGACCTTGTTCCCCTGAATGCTGATCTTTCCAATCCGGTATTGATCCCCCTCCGACAGGGTAAAGGTAATGACCAGACCCTGTTTTTCCGGATCAAAGGAAATTGCCGGCTCCTGGACAGCAACCTGAATGAATCCCTGATTAAAGTAGAAGTCTTCGATCTTTTGGATATCCTGAGACAGGGCTTCCTTTTTCAGGTATCCTGAAGAAGTAATAAACGAGTAAAAACGACGCTTTTTGGTTTTCAGGATCTTCTTGATCTCTTTGTCCGAGAAATTCCGGTTCCCCTCAATGATTACCTTCCGGATTTTAACTTTTTTTCCTTCCTGAATATCAAAGATAAGCTCGACCTGCTCTTCGGAAATCTTTTCCGTCCGGGAATCAATCTGAACCCGATAATACCCCTCATCTTTATAGTATTGAGTCAGACCTTGAACATTTCTTTTAACCAGGTAGGGGTTGAAAATACTTCCCGTGGTAATATCGATCTTTTCCTGGAGGGTTTCGGTTTTGATCTTCTTGTTGCCGGAAAAGGTGATTTTTTTGATCAAAGGCCTTTCAGTAACTATATACGTTACCGAAAGGCCTCCTTCAATTTCTTTGACGTCTACCTCGATATTCTCAAAGTATCCGATATTGTAGACGGCCTTAATATCCTCGTCAACCTTCTGAGGGCTGAATGTCTCGCCGATTTTTGTCTGGATCTTATGCAGGATGGCCTGCCTCTCGATCTTCCGGTTACCCTGAACATCAATCTCTCTGACAGGCAGACTCTCCCATCCTGCTCCCAGAATAAGACTGGTCATAATGCAGAATACAAAATAGGCGGCTGTGCTTCGGATTCGCATGCCCCCTACTTTACCAGATTCCGGGGGCGACTAGCAACGGTAAACATTTCCCTCCTGATGAAAAGAAGCTACAAAAGTACAAGTTCCTTTCGCAGACTCTTCTTGGCGAAGGTAATCTCTCCATTCTCGACTCCGATCTGGAGGATATCTCCTTCCTTGAAATTTCCCTTCAGCAGCTCTTCAGAGATCGGATCCTCGACATACCGCTGGATGACCCGCTTGACCGGACGAGCGCCATAATCAGGCTGATACCCTTTCTTCAAGAGCCACTCCTCTGCCTCCGGCTTCAGCTCCACATAAAGATTCTTACTCTCCAGCCGATGGTTCAGCTCTTGAATGGCCAGCCCCATGATCTTGCGGATATGTTCCTGATTCAGAGCATGGAAAACAATAGTCTCATCAATCCGGTTGATGAATTCCGGATTGAAGGTTTTTTTCAGAGCATCCATGATGGTATCCTTCATCCGTTTATAGGAGAAAACCTCATCTGCTTTTTGAAAGCCAACGGTTGTCTTCTGCTCAATGTTCCGAGTTGCAAGATTGGAGGTCATAATGAGAACCGTATTCTTGAAATCCACATGCCGTCCGTGACTGTCGGTTAACCGGCCCTCATCCAGAACCTGCAGCAGGATGTTGAATATTTCCGGATTGGCTTTTTCAATTTCATCGATCAAAACCACCGAGTAAGGCCGCCTGCGCACCCGCTCGGTCAACTGTCCGCCTTCCTCGTAGCCCACATATCCCGGAGGTGCGCCAACCAGCCGGGAGACCGAAAATTTTTCGCTGTACTCTGACATGTCAATCCGGATTATGGCATCTTCCTTGCCGAATAGAATCTCGGCCAGCCTCTTGGCCAGTTCTGTTTTCCCCACCCCGGTAGGGCCGAGGAAAATAAAGGAGCCGATAGGACGGTTGATGCTTTTGACCCCCGTACGGGACCGTTTGATGGCCCGGGCTATAGCCCGGATGGCCTCATCCTGGCCGATGATTTTTCTGTGCAATTCATCTTCCAGATGCAGCAGTCTGGTCGATTCTTTTTCTTCCAGCTTGAAGAGCGGAATACCGGTCCATTTGGATACCACATAGGCGACATCCTCGGCGGTCACGGTCAGAGTGGCTTTCTTTTGCTTTTCAAACCACTTTTTGCTCAGGGTTTCAAACTTCAGCCGCATCTTTCTTTCCATATCACGCAGGGAAGCGGCTTTTTCAAAATCCTGGATACGGATGGCTGTCTCTTTTTCCCGCTTGGTCTCTTCAATTTTAGCCTTGATTTCCTTCAGCTCGGCAGGCAGGGCTGTGCTGTTTACCCTGGCCCGGGAGCCCGCTTCATCGATTACGTCAATGGCCTTATCCGGTAAAAAGCGGTCGGTGATATACCGGTCGGACAGTTTGACAGCCTCACTAATAGCCTCGTCACTGAAGTGAACGCCGTGATGCTCTTCGTACCGGTTTTGCAGCCCTTTGATGATGTGGATGGTCTGTTCCACGGTTGGAGGATTCACCATCACGGTTTGAAACCTGCGTTCCAGAGCGCCGTCCTTTTCGATGTATTTCCGGTATTCTCCCAGCGTCGTAGCGCCGATGCACTGCAATTCTCCTCTCGACAGAGCAGGTTTCAGCATGTTGGAAGCATCGATCGAACCTTCGGCGGCTCCGGCACCTACAAGTGTATGCAGCTCGTCGATGAAAAGGATAATATTATCAGCCTGGGAAATTTCCTTCATGATGGCCTTGAGCCGTTCTTCAAACTGGCCACGGTATTTGGTCCCGGCCACCAGAAGACCCAGGTCCAGGGTCACGATCCTTTTATTGGACAACAGCCGCGGAACGGAATTATCGACGATCCGCTGAGCCAGTCCTTCGACAATAGCTGTTTTTCCAACTCCCGGCTCTCCGATCAGGGCCGGGTTATTTTTGGTCCGTCGGCTCAGAATCTGGATAACCCGCTCGATTTCATCGTCCCGGCCAATGACCGGATCGAGCTTTCCGCTCCGCGCCAGTTTGGTGATGTCCCGGCCAAACTCATCCAGAGTTTCTGTCTTTGGGGCCTCTTTCAGATCATACTTGGAGGCATTGGCATACTCCATGACTTTCTTTCGCACTTCCGACAGGTCGAGCCGCAGGTCTTCCAGCACACCGGCACCGATCCCCTCTCCTTCCCGCATCAATCCAAGGAGCAAATGGCCGGTCCCGATATAATTGTGTCCCATCAGCTTTGCTTCATCAATAGCCAGCTCAAGCACTTTCTTGGATCGGGGTGTGAACGGAATCTCTCCAACTTCAGGCTTGGCCACCTGCTTCGAAATTCTTCTCTCCACCTCGAACCGAATTTCATCCAGTTCAATATTACTTTCCCTCAGGATTTTTACGGCCGTATTATCGTCCTTCTTGACCAGTCCCAAGAGTACATGCTCCGTTCCGAGATATGGGTTTCCCAACCTTATCGCTTCCTCACGGGCCAGGACAATGGTTCTTCTTGCTCTTTCGGTAAATCGTTCAAACATTTTACAAACCTGCCAATTTTTTCAGGAGTTCCATAATACACCAGAGAAAAACGCTTCTCTTACTCACTTATCCGAAGACATCCGGCCCCCTTGCTACCGCATCTCTTCGATTTATATTTTACGATAAAAGCAGTTTGATTTCAATTAAATCTTCCTGTTTAAGCACATTAACCAAAAAAAAGCCGACTACATAAACTTTAACTTTCCATCGGATAGATTTAAGCAATAATCAGCCCTGCTTCCCAAAATTTCGTTATGGGTTACCATGATTATCGTAACATTGCGTTCCCGATTGATTTGCTGGAGCAAGGCGTAAATCTTCTCACTCGTCTGCGAGTCGAGATTTCCCGTTGGCTCGTCAGCCAAAAGCAACTCGGGTTTATTAGAAAGAGCGCGAGCAATGGCCACCCGTTGTTGTTCTCCTCCTGAGAGTTCGCCCGGTTTATGATGTTCCCTGCCCTGCAATCCAACCTCTGCCAGCAACTGGTTAGCCCGCAGCTCGGCTATCTTGCGGTTTTGCCTGTTAATTATTATCGGCATCATGACATTTTCCTGTGCACTGAATTCCGGCAGCAGATGGTGAAATTGAAAAACGAAACCGATCTTTTGGTTCCGGAACCGGGCCAGTTCCCGATCGTTTAAGGAAAACAGATTCTTACCATTATACCATAATTCTCCGCGCGAGGGGCGGTCAAGGGCCCCTAAGATATGGAGCAGAGTGCTTTTTCCTGCACCCGAAGCCCCCACAATGCTGAAAATTTTCCCATGCTCGATATCAAGGGTAATATCCTCAAGGACCTTCAGCTCACCTTTGCCATTAATGTAGGATTTATAAACATCCCGAACCTCAATAATTGTCATTCATACCTCAGGGATACGACCGGATCGAGCCTCGAAGCCTGCCAGGCCGGATACACGGTTGCCAGAAAACTGATCAGCAGCGAGGAAGAAGAGACCAGAAGAATGTCCACCAGCTTCATCTTGAATGGCAGATAGCTGATATAGTACACATCTCCCTGAAGCTTAATCAAATGGTAGGTATCGGCAATCCAGCAGGCCAGGGTTCCTCCCAGACAGCCGAGAAACGTCCCGACCAGGCCGATAATCAGTCCCTCGATAATAAAAATCAGTAAAATGCTACGGGCCGTGGCTCCCATGGACTTGAGAATGGCGATGTCTTTGTTCTTTTCCATGACCATCATCACCAGCGTACTGATAATATTGAAGGCAGCGACCAGAATGATCAGGACCAGGATAACGAACATGGCCAGTTTTTCCAGTTTAAGAGCGGAAAACAGGTTCTTGTTCATCTCCATCCAGTCCCGCGTCCAGTAGGGAAATCCCAGGGTTTTTTGAATTTCCCGGGAAATATCCTGGGCCTGAAAGATATTGTCAACCTTGACCTCAACGCCGGTAACCATATTTTTCATGTTGAACAGGCGTTGAGCCGTTTTTATGGAAACGTAAGCCAGGCTGCTGTCATACTCATACATCCCCGAATTAAAGACAGCTACTACCTTAAACCGCAAAAATTTGGGAGCAAGACCCATCGGAGATATCCGCTCCACCGGCGAGATGGCGGTAATGACATCTCCCACAAACACGCCAAGGTTTCTGGCCAGCTCCTGCCCAAGTACAATCCCGGCCATCTGCGGCTGAGCATCGCCCGGTGAAGGGGTTTCCAGTTGCCGGAGGTCTCCGCTTACAATATTGCGGGCAAGATCGGTCACCTGAAGTTCCTCCTTCGGATCAACTCCCCGCAAGACCAGTCCGGAGGCACTCCGGCTGGAGGAAAGCATGACCTGACCGTAGATGAAGGGAGCTGAGGACCGGACTCCGGGCACCTTGGCTATCTTCGATATGAGCCCTGCATAATTCTCGATACCCTGGCCATTATATTCCAGGACGACGATATGTGAATTGGTGCCGAGAATCTTATCCCGCAAATCCATTTCAAAACCGCTCATGACCGCAAGAACGATGATTAAGGCCATAACTCCGAGGGCCACACCGCCGATCGAGATAATACTGATAACCGAAATCACGGTCTGCTTTCGCTTGGCCTTCAGGTAGCGCAGCCCGATCATAAGCTCATAGGGCATGTTCATGACAGATAAATCCTTTTTTCTTTTACACCTTCAACCTGAGATATGCCTGAATGAAAGAATCTACCTCCCCATTCATGACCGCCTCGATATTACCAATCTCAAGGTTGGTGCGATGATCTTTCACCAACTGATACGGCTGGAAAACGTAGGAGCGAATCTGGCTCCCCCAGGCGATCTCTCGTTTTCCCTCTTCCAGGGCATCCCGTTTTTTCTGCTGCTCCTCTTTCTCCAATTCGTATAATCGGGCACGCAAAATGTTCATGGCCACTGCCCGGTTCTGATGCTGGGAGCGCTCGTTTTGACACTGCACGACGATCCCGCTGGGAATATGGGTGATCCGGACCGCCGAGTCGGTGACATTGACATGCTGCCCGCCGGCTCCACTGGAGCGGTAGGTATCTATCCGCAGGTCCGTTTCGTCGATTTCCACCTCGATATTTTCGTCGATCTCCGGATAGACAGACACCGAGGCAAAGGAAGTATGCCTTCTGCGGTTGGCATCGAACGGAGAAATCCTGACCAGGCGATGGACTCCTGTCTCACCCCGTAAAAGCCCATAGGCATAATTTCCATAAACCATGAAAGTAACACTTTTAATTCCGGCTTCGCT
The DNA here is from genome assembly GCA_040755755.1 of bacterium. Taxonomy (NCBI): domain Bacteria; species bacterium. Next base: position 30,770 of record JBFLZW010000013.1, read on the forward strand.
GCCGGGCAGAAGATCGACCTGCTGGACCCGGAACCCTCGTTTCTCCGCCCAGCGAAGATACATCCGGAGCAGCATTCCGGCCCAGTCCTGGGATTCGGTTCCCCCTGCCCCGGAATGAATGGAAACGATTGCATTGCGATGATCATCCTCATCACTCAAAAGCGCCTGAATTTCCAGTTGGGTCACTCCCTCCTGGAGCACTTTCAGAAGATTTTTCACCTCCTCGGCCATCGACTGGTCACCGCTCTCCTGACCCAGTTCGATAGCTACCTCAAGCTCCTCCAGGTGTTTTTCCTGCAGGGAGATTTTTTCAACCCATTCCATGAGGGCCGAGCGCTCCTGAATCACTGCCTGGGCTGTCTCGCTGTTCGACCAGAAATTGGAAGCTCCCATTTGATCATCGAGCTCTCCCAGCCGTTTCCGTTTTCCTTCAAGGTCAAAGGTAACCTCGAAGGTTTTCCATCTTGGATTTTAATTTTTGGTACTCGGAAATATATTCCTCATACATGATCGAGTCTTATCCCTCCATTTTTTTCGTTTGATGGACTTTCCAATATCCCAAAACCAGGAAAAGGCCAAGAGAAGCCAGGCAGGATTTGGCAAAAATATCTCCATATCGAACATAAAAAGTACTTTTTTTCGCAAGCCGCAAGGGTCTGACCAGGGCCAGCCGGCGAAAAAGCGGTGTCTCCAGCACAACCTTGCCCCAGGGATCGATAAAACCGGAAATGCCGCTGTTAGCTACCCGCACGACGCTTACTCCATTTTCAATAGCCCGGAAGACAGCCATCGAAAAATGCTGATACGGGGCAGAGCTTTGATCGAACCAGGCATCATTGGTAATATTGACCATAAAATTCACCCCCTGCCGGGCAAATTCCCGAAACAAGTCGGGAAAAATCACCTCATAACAGATAACCAGCCCAAAGCGCCATTGACCGAGGTGAAAAGTAGTGTATCGGTCACCAGGGCTGAACTCACCGACCTCATTAACCACGGTTCCCAGGTGGGACAGTATCTCTCCCAGAGGGAGATACTCGCCAAACGGGACTAAGTGTATTTTATCATAATAATCCACAATTTTTCCATCGGGAGCAAGAAGGAAGGCGCTGTTCTTGAGCTGTACCTTGCCTGTGCTCTCCCTCTCGATCCGGGGGCTTCCGACCACCATCGCAACTTTTGCCTTTTGCACCAGGGGAGAGATGCGCTCCAGATACTCTCCGTACTGCTCGTTAATAAAGGGAGCGGATGTTTCAGGCCAGATGATGATATCCGGTTTCTGCTCGGCAGCCAGAAGAGTCAGGGATTGATAGGAACCATACACAAGGTCCTGCAGCCTGTGGTCCCACTTTTCCTCCTGAGGAATATTCCCCTGAATAATGCCAACGCTCAAAACATCTTCTGCCTGCAATTTGCGGGAATGCAATTTATATGCCCCATAGCCCTCAATCAGACCGATCACGGTCACGAGGATCACAAAGGCACCCATGGCCGAGGTGAAGCTGACCGCACTGCCTTTCGCTCTTCTGGCCAGAATATATTCCAGGAGGACAGCCAGGCCGCTGTTGACCAGAGTGAGGACAAACGATACCCCGTAAATTCCGGTTATGTCTGAAAATTGAACAAGTTGTAAGTGAGAATACTGGGAGTAGCCCAAGGTGGACCAGGGGAAACCGGTCAGGAGATGGGCGCGGAGAAATTCCAGAGATGTCCAGATCAACGGGGCGATTACCAGAGCGAGCATTGGGGGAAAAAAACGGCGGAGCCAGTTCCGGAGCAGGGCAAACCCTCCAATGTATAACGACAGATAGCTTACCAGTGCCAGTGAAATAAGCACACTCTGCCAGAGCACTATGTGGCCGTAGACGGCCATGGTTTCAGCGACCCAATACAGCGTTCCCCCAAAATAGGCTAAACCGCAAATCCATCCAAGGGCAAAGGATGACCGCAGCGAAGATGCCCTCTCCAGGGCAAAAAGCAGCGGCACCAGCCCGACCCAGGCCAGGATCGAAATATTAAACCGGGGAAAGGCCAGCGTGAGCAGTCCTCCGGACAGAAGAGCCAGACAAATGTGCTGAATCGAAAGTTTATGATGTCTCATTCAACATTTCCATGCCGATATAAAGGTATTGGAAGCCGGAAGCAACGGTAATACCGGCGGTCAGCCAGACAAATGCCGGAAGACAGGAGCTGACCCGCTGAAGGTGATACCCTATCAGGACAACCAGAACGGTCAGGATTTGTACCATGGTCGTCATCTTTCCCAGAATCGTGGGAGAAAAATTGAGGTTTCCGGTCAGAATATAAACAATCAGAGCCCCAAGTACGATGATAATATCCCTCGAGATGGTAATGACTGCCAGCCAGGTCGGCAAAAGGTGCAAAACAGCCAGGGTAATGAAGGAAGTAACCAACAGGGCCTTATCGGCCATGGGGTCCAGAAATGTGCCCAGTCGGGTCTTCTGATTCCATCTGCGGGCGATAAGTCCGTCCGTGGCATCGGTTACACTGGCCAGACCAAAGATGAGCAGGGCAGCGGTAATATTATGGTATATCAGCAGAATCACGAAAAAAGGTATCAACACGATCCTGAAAATCGTCAGCTTATTGGCAGTATTCATGTTCAGTGCCATAGTACGTTGCCTTCCAGTGGATCGAAAAACCGGTATTCCCCCCGGCTTCGGACCAGCGGATAGTCAGCTTCCCGTCCACACCGCAGGAGACGGTCTGAAGTGAGAATTACTCCCCGAAAGGGCCCATAGCGGCGGATGGCCTCCACCCCATACTGTGAGCATGAAGGGAACATGGGACAGCGATCCCCGTCTGCTGGTGAGATAAAAACCTGAAAGAACCGCAACACCAGGAGGAGTTGCTCCTGAAAGAAGCCGCTTTCAGAAATTGCCCGGTATTTGTCCCCTGGTGCGGCCTGGGCGGAAAGCCGCACAGATGCAGACCTGGCTGGCCACGGCTGGCGCATCGGGTCTGATGCGGCATAAGCCTTTGGACTCCCGGAAAGGCATCCTGCCAGTACCCGGAAGATCAACAGCCAGCAGCACAGCATTACTCCCCTCCGGGAAAAATGACCGATTGTTTTCCAGCTCTTAAGGCCGCTCGAAGAGCGCAGAACCAATCCCCCCTTGATCTTGCTAACTATATAATAATTATAAATTTTCCAAAATTATGGCATACTCGGAACAACAAATCAAGCTCATTTTTTGTCCTTTGTTATCAGGTAATTACTGGTTAAGCTAAAAAAAACAACAAAAAACTTGACAACCCAAAATAAGTTGTTATAAGTTGTAATAGTTTTTCACTGTCTGATTTCTATTTTCAATATCTCTATAAATCTTTATCCAATCTTTACCCCAATTTCATGCATGATAAAGAGGAGGCAACCAGATGACCAAAGAAGATATCATTAAAAATGTCTGGGCTGAACTAAATATCAGCAACAAACAAGCGAGAGATGTGGTGGAGGCGGTCTTTACTACCCTGAAAAATGTTCTGGCCAACGGAGACCAGGTGGAAATCCGCGGATTCGGTAAATTCATCATCCGGGAAAAAAATACCCGAATCGGCAGAAACCCCCGGACAGGGAAAGAAGCGGAAATTACCGCCAGGAAGGTTGTGACCTTCAAACCATCAAAAATTTTCAGAAATACAGTAAATTAATCCTGATCTTACCTGACTATCTGCTTACAAGAGCTTTGCATTGCCATTGCTATTCATAAACCTGTTGCGCTCTACTGGCACGATATTTTATACTGGGGATACTCCTTTTATCTTTGTCCGGACACGATATGACCAATTTTACCGGTGAAGTAAAAATACAAGCTGTCTTGCCGAGAATTATGTGTGCAGGTCTGTGTTTCTTCCTGACTTTATCCGTTGTGGATCAAAGTCCTGCTGAACAGCAATCGTCCTCACCGGCATTTCGTGAGCAATTAAACCGGGAAATATCCAACCTGTTCCAGCCGTCCCGCGCAGGATCGCAGCGGTCTTTTTCTTCATCCGCCGCTCCCGTCCCCCTGAAGTGCGGCACTCCCCTCATACGTCAGGCGCTGAGGCACCGGGAGTTATTGAACCCGGAAAACCGCTTCATTCTCCACCGTCCCACGGATCCTCCGACTGACCCTTATGACGATTATTATGAATATAACGTCAGGGTATGGTATTATGACACCCCGCACTTTCGTTTCTACTACACGGAAGATGGTTATTGGGACAGGGTTGAAGGGTCTGATGGAATCCAGGAGACTATCCCTGCATTTGTAACTGCCTTTGCCAGCTACTTTGAAGAATCCTGGTCATTCCTGGTTTCTGATCCTCATGGTCTTGGCTACCGAGCTCCGGTCAGTCAGAAGATCGAGGTGTTTATTCTCTCCATTGGTGCCTATGGAATTACCAGCGCTGATAGCAGGGGTCTGTATATTTTAGTAGACAATACCTATCAACGGGCCAGGGAAAACCTGGATAATGAGGGGAAAGCTGCCGGAGCTATGAAAGTAACGGCAGTTCATGAGCTTTTTCATGCGTTTCAGGCAGGTTATGATCAGTGGCCGACATCTCCCGCAGACACCATGTGGTGGGAAGAAAATACCGCTGTCTGGGTTGAGGACGAATTCTATGATTCTGTTGACGACTACCTGAATTATCTTGGCCAGCCCTTTCAGGATGACAACGATAACGGCAGGTATAATACTGGCGAGCAGTATTTTACTATCGAGGGCAACGAACTCACTTATGGCCGGGACTCCGGATGGTTCGACTATCCCGATGTCTCCCTGAATAAAACTTCTGATGATCCCCCCTACTACCGATATCTTGAATATGGCGGAGTCATCTGGGCCAAATTCCTTTCGGAACGGTTTGGAAGCGGGATCGTCCGGTCTGTTTTTGAACGGATGCTGCCCCCTTCTTATGATGTTCTTACCGCTACCAGCCAGTCGCTGGAAGAGATCAGCGGAGGGCGGACATCTTTTGCTCATGCATTTACCTGCTTCAAACTGGCCAACCTGGAGCAGGATTACGAGGAGGGGAGTAAATATCCTATCCCCCGCCATGATACTTCGATAAATTACCTGGAACCTCTGAGCTGCCAATACCTGATTTTCAGCGAGCCTGCCCAACCGGGATCGACTATCCGCATCCAGGTAGATGGCGACAGCCAGACGGATATTGCTTTCCTGGCCGTTCCCTCCGGCTCCTATCAATTCCTGCCGGAATCCCGGCCCCAATTTGGCACAGCCCAGCTTATTCCCCTTGATGGAAATCAGCAGGGTACCTACGATTTTTCTTTTACCGGGAGTCAGGACTATTCGAAACTGATTATCATTCCCATTAACCGCTCCCGGGACACGATGGCCTCTTATGCCCTGGTGAAGTCTGATGTCCCGCCTGATGAGTTACCTCCTGTCCCCCAGTTAGCTGGCCCTCCCTCAGCCAGGATCAAAGATGGATACCTTTCGATCCGCCTTGCCTGGGAGCCTGTCAGGGAAACAGGCCGATATCAGGTCTGGCGCGGCCAGGCCGGGGAATACCAGACCATGATCTTTCAATCGGAGGAGATCGTCTATCCCTATCAGGACAGTAACGCTTATGAAGACACCGATCCAGCCTTCGACGGGGAACAGACCTATCTGTATCAGGTGAAATTTGCCAACAGCGCAGGTGACTCCTCATCCGAAACCGTGCCGGTCACGACCCCGAAATTTCCCCTCTTCAATGCCCATATCCGGTATAAGACTGCGGCTGCCCCCACCCCTTCAGTCGAAATCTCCTTTGAAGTCGATCCGAACATTCTTGCCTATCAGATCGAACGAAAAATCAAAGGGACATCATCCACCCCGGATACTCTGGTGAGCAGGAAGGAAATTGAATCCTCAGACCGATCCATTACCTATGATGATTATCAGGCCCAGGCGAATACGGAGTATCTCTATATCATTACTGCCTATAACGCTCAGGACGATTACTTCCGGAAAGAAGTTTCAATCAGATTACCCCAGCCTGTTGTTGTCCCTATTCCAATCCCGCCACCATCGCAGAAAGAGTCGAGCGGATGCTTTATCACCGCTGTGCTCTGATTTGCCGCATAATCCAGACCTTCTCCTATGCTGAGATTTTCCCTTGCAGGAGATTTTCCTGTTATGATAGAATTAGTTCATAAAAAATGGCCTATGCAGACAGGATTGAGTGAATTTTTTTTTCAGTGGGACTAAGAGCCTATCCGAAAAATAACGGGAAGTATGATACACTAGAGAGGATAAATCAATGAAATATAAAGGAAGTGATAGAAATGCAAAGCAGTTGCATATCCTCTCTGTATCAGCTTCCCGATATTCTATGGGAGCATATGGAAACCCTCTTACCCGCCCCAAAGCCCAAGAAGAAGGCAGGACGACCACGGATGGATGATCGTCAAGCTATGACAGCTATATTTTACCTCCTTCGTACTGGATGTCAATGAAAGCATTGCCTTGATGTCTTGGGGGCAGCCAGCACGGTGCATGATCGATTCCAGGAGTGGGAGATAGGAGTGGCAGTAGATGGGGCCAATCGACATGATAAGAAAATGATGCTCCCAACCCTGGAGGCTGATGTTATTGAGCCTCCACAGCCCACAGAAGGATAACCCACAAAATATGTACCCGTGCGGTGAGCACTGCAAAGCAGCTTCCGCTGCGCTCCCGATGTCCACTCCAAAAGGCAATGGATATTATAAGGCAAGCCCGGCTATTTTCAAAAGTGACGGTATTGAGTCATCCACAAGGAAAGTGGCCGCCAGATTATCTTCAATCCAGGAGAAGGAAAGCGGTATCGTGCTGCCGCAGTCCAAAGCGGCTGCCGCCGCAGAAGGCAGGAGCATTATCTTTTAGGGTGCAAGAGCATCATTGCCCTCAAGAGGGAGACGAGATCGGATTAGCCATATGATTCGTTCTGTAAGTGCCGTTCGGTTTAGCTACGATCATTGAAACTGGTGGTACTATTACTTTTGCTCATCGTTCAATTAAATGGTTAGGGGCTGCTACTGTTGAAGTTGATCTTGTAACTATCCGTAGAGGACTAAGTAATGATTCCTGTACACTCGATGGTGAAGCCGTGGAATTTATTTCCTCTCGCTTGGATAATGGTCCGGAAGTGCAACCTCAATCACTCCAACAAAATAAAGATAAAAGCTTCAGAGGGCAAAGTATAGGCGGTAAGTTTATGGTTGAGCCAGAAATCGCGGAGCAATTGATGTTGAAAAATCCACAGAACCGTGACTGCCTTCTCCCGTTCCTCAATGGGGAAGACCTAAACAATCATCCTTCCCAATTACCAAGCCGCTGTATCATTTGCTTTTTCAATTGGCCAATAGAAAGAGCCCAAAAGTATCCTGATCTATTTCATATCATAGAAAAAAATGTCAGACCTCAACGTATTCAAAGTAACTCAAAGCAGGATCGGGATAAGTGGTGGCTCCATGCACGCCCCGGTATAGATATGAAAAAAGCGATTGCCAGTTTGAAGCATGTGCTGGTGCGAAGTCGCGTAAGTGAATTCCATATGTTAGTGTTTGTACCGACAAGCTATGTTTTTGGTGATGCCTTAGTCGTTTTCGCCTTCGACGATAACTATCACTTTTCTTTACTCCAATCCAATATTCATGAGGCATGGGTTTGGCGACATGCATCAAGCCTCGAATCACGAAACCGCTACACCCCCACCGATTGTTTCGATACCTTCCCCTTTCCCCAGAACCCATCATCAGAAGCCAGACAACGTGCAGATCAAGTCGGTGGCGAATACCACGAATGTCGCCGTCAGATCATGCTCGCCCGGCAGATTGGCATGACCGCGACCTATAACCTATTCCACAATCCTGCCTGTGCCGATCCTGATATCGCTCGTCTCCGGGAACTGCATACGGAAATGGATCGTGCCATTCTTGCCCGCTATGGCTGGGACGATCTTGCCCCTGCACATAATTTTTACCAAAACGAGCGAAAGCAAATCCGGTTTACTGTCTCACCGTTAGCCCGGCGGGAAATTCTGGGGCGACTATTGGATCTCAATCTGAAATTAGCTTGAGTATTCAAAAAAATATTAGTATCATATAACTTTGAGGGCTTGTTCGTAAAATGCGTCTAAATCTTGAATCTCTGAGAGACTGTCTGAAAAATAGTGGGATCTGTTCTTTGGGATGATTTTTAGATAGGCCTGCCGCAAACTGCCCTTGACGGGTGGCCTTGTCCGTTAAGCTGGAAAAGGCTATAATATATTAAACCTTGATGGAGGAAATAATTATGAAAACCACATTGACTGAATTAGATGAAATATTGGTTAGAATAGGGAGATACCCAGGCAGAAAGGAACTCATCGAAGATGCCTTCCGCGCTCTTCTCAGAGCAAAGCCTGAGCTGAGGAGGGATTTAGCAATTGAATTATATAGGACAAATAAGGTGTCTATGTCAAGAGCCAGTGAAATTTGTGGACTCAACAGAGAAGATTTTAAAGAATTATTGAGGGAGAATGGTATTCAAATCTCAGTCCCAAGTATTCCTGCTGAAGAAATTAACAAAGAGGTGGAAGGAATTTTGGAGGCAATCTGAGTCTCATGATAATCTTCGATACTGATATCCTTAGCATGTTCGCCAAGATAGATGCAGTTGATTTATTGAAACAACTTTTTAATGAAAAGGCAGCCATAACACCTAAAATAAGGGATGAAATTTTAAAATAAGGGATGAAATTTCGGTGCCATTGGAATATGGATATATCTTCCCGTTAAAGGTAATTTCGTCAATAAAAACTGTGCCTTTAAGCAATCATGCTCTGGAAGAGTATATTAAACTAGAGGGGAATTTCAGTTTGGGAAAAGGAGAACTCGAAGCCATTGCCTATTGCAAGACGGAAAGATGTCTATTTGCAACCAATGATATAAGGGCAAGAGAATTTGCCAAAAGCGAGGGAATTTCTGTTATCTCTTTGCAGGCAATCATAAAGGCTCTTTGGAAAAAGAAGATAAGCAGTAAAAAGGGTGCCAGGCAGATACTTGAAAGAATCAAAGAGGCAGATAATCTTGCCATAAGCAGAGAAGTTGAAAGAGAGATATTTGATGAATAAAAAATGAAGTTAGAGAGGCTGTCTGAAAAATGGAGTTTGCTATATAGCAGGATTTTTCAGACAGACTCTTAGGCAAAAGCAAGCAAGATTCCTCGCTTCGCTTGGAATGACAATGGGTGAGTAGTTAAAGAAAGTAAAAGGGCAGAAGGATAAAAGGGTGAGTGATGGCCAAGGAGAGCTTTTCCCACGATCATGGTTATACACGATCATGGTTATAAGTATTGCAAGATAGCCGAGAATGAGTTTTCAAAAGAGATATTGCGCAAGCTGAAAAATCTGGTTTCAGCCCTGTTTTACATAGAAAACGGCTCAGAGACGATAAGGGCGAGGATTATCGTCTTTATAACCCAGAGGAGGTAAGGAATATGCTGACCGCAACGTTACCGGTATTACAATGAGCTGGGGGCTGTCAAAGTGGCTTGCTTATGGGTCTTGGAACACTGCACGAATAGCAAAACAAATGTCATAAATAGTAAATCCAATGCTCGATAAAACCGCCCATATTGATGACCATAGGGCTGTTAAGGCAAAGGTCATTATTCTAAAGGGCCAATTTGTAATTTAGCATTCATTAGTTAGAAGGTAATAAAATCAGTAGCTATGTCTGAACTCACAGATCGGGAATTTTGGTTTATCACTGTATATTTCAAAAATCATCATGGTTTCCGTGGTTCACACGATATTATCAGTATTTATAATTATATGAGCGGCTTGCTATGCTACGATTCGGAGACCCTTATCAGTTCACTTATCATAAAAAAACGTTTTTAGTCTTTCTCCAGATAAAAGGAAGATAAAATTTACAGATTATGGTATTGAATTATTTAGGTCTATGGTTAACGCTCAAAAAGAATGGGAATCTCAGGAGATTATAAAAGTATCTAATTTACGCCGTGAACAAATTTTAATTCGTTCAGGTGAAACTTTTAAGGCTAATCATGTGCTCAGGGAAATAATTTCCAATATACATAGCGAGCTTTGTGTTATCGACCCATACATGGGAGAGACATTTTTTGATATTATTGAGGGTAAAACTGGCAAAATATCAATAAGGATAATAACATCGGCCAAAGTATCAAAGGCTGCACTCATTTCTTACGAGGCATTTAGGAATCAATACCCCAATACAGAGATGAGGAGATTGGATTCAGAAAAGCTCCATGATCGCTACATTCTTTGGGACAAAGCACACGGGTTTCATATTGGCCATTCCATAAAGGATTTAGGTAAAAAGGATACACAATTAAATCTTTTGTTAAACCCTATTGAGCAAGTAAATTTGTTTGAACATCGATGGAAGGAATCTACCCCAGACCTCAAATGATGTATTGGTCTACTTCGGGGCATGGTTATTATGAATCTATGGAGTATAATAGATTATGAGGCTTGCCACATAGGGCACATGTCCTTAGCTAAGCTTATAATATAGAGAGAACACAAAGCGCACAGGGGAAAACGATCTCCCGCAGAGACGCAGAGGCGCAGAGAGCAACCAATCCGGCAAGGGCCTGATGAAAGTCGGGATATCCCGATGTGTCAACGGCATGGAAGCAAGCAAAAAGTAAAAAAGCACAAGGAGGAACTTATTTTACTTTTACTTTTCAATGATATCCTCTGCGTCTCAGCGTCTCTGCGGGAAAATTACTAATTCTTATGTAAGTGCCATTTCCCCTAGACCAGAATCTGGTGACCAAAATAAGAGATCATCTCTACGACCTGGAATTAGAAACAGATTGAATTAATCCGTTATCGACTTGGGCGGACCCGTGAAACATTGGAAGAGGCCTTTCTTATGCGGCGAGAAAGTCATTGGAATGCTTGTGTTAATCGATTATATTATGCCTGTTTCTATTCTGTTACGGCTCTATTGGCGATAGAAGGGATAAGCTTAAGTAAACACAGTGGAGTGAAATCCCTTTTTAACCATCACCGGGTCAAAACCAACAAAATCAGTAAAGAGCTTGGTCGGCTGTACAATAACCTTTTCGAAAAACCGGCAAGAGGGAGATTATGTCGATTTTGTTGTTTTTCAGAAGGATAACGTTGAGCCGTGGATTTCCCAGGCTGTTGATTTTATTGATGCTATTTCGAGGATAATTGAAGAAACGATTCAACAAGAAGAAAATCCTGGGTGTTCATAGGATAGACTTATTAGCTTACCTTCTGCAAAGGTATTCCGAAGGAATTGCCAAAAATGGAGAATAAATGGAGAATATTGAATGCCGAAAATTTCAGCCACGATCATCTGCCTGAATGAGGAGAGAAACATTCAGCGATGCCTGGAAAACCTGGATTTTGTCGATGAAATCGTGGTCGTGGATTCGGGAAGTACGGATAGAACTTTAGAAATATGCCGGAAATTCACCGACCGGGTTTTGTATAACCCCTGGCCTGGTCATGTGCAGCAGAAAAACTTCGCCCTCGACCAGGCAAAGCACGAGTGGATACTCAGTTTGGATGCAGATGAGGTAGTTACCCCCAGGCTGAAGGAAAGCATCCTTCATGCACTGCAGAATGACCAGGGGAAATACGATGGATACCGGGTCAACCGGCACGTCTTTTATCTGGGCCGGTGGATCAACCACTGCTGGTACCCGGAATATAAAATCCGGCTATTCAAAAAATCCAAAGGCCGGTGGGCAGGCAAGAACCCCCATGACACCGTCAACCTGGATGGCAAATACCGCGACCTTGACGGCGACCTTGAGCATTATACTTACCGGAATATCTCACATCACCTTCGCACCATAGATTCATTCTCCTCCATCGGAGCACAGGGGAAATTCGAAGAAGGCAAAGCCCCCCGTCTTTCCAGCCTTATTTTGAATCCGCTGTTCCGTTTCCTGAAGCTCTATGTGGTGAAACGAGGTTTTTTGGACGGCATGCCGGGGTTCATCATCGCCGTTCTTGGCTCCTACTATTGCTTTTTGAAGTATGCCAAGCTCTGGGAGATGCACCATACCTCCTGACCCAGTGTCAATGACTGAGGGGCTATTTTACACCCCAAGAGCCCCTCACCTGCCAGAGAGACTCTCTGTCGGCCTTCTTCCCCGGCGGGGCGAGGGGGGAAACCCCTCTCAGCTTCTCTTTCCCCTTTTTCAGCGCGGCGCTCCGGCAGAATCGAAGGCTTTTTTATAGGACCACAGGGCTACGGTGATGGCACCCAGGGAGGATGCCGCGGCCAGCATCAGCATAATCACGATCTGATATCTGGCTGCCATAAGGGGATCGGCTCCGGCCAGAATCTGGCCGGTCATCATGCCCGGAATGGAGACCACGCCCACGGTGGCTGTCCGGTTGATCGTGGGCACAAGTCCCGCTCTTACGGCGGCCCGGATGCTGGGCAGGGATGCATCCCAGGGAGTGGCCCCCAGCGTAATCAACAGGCGCACCTCGTCCCGTCTGGCTTCAAGATCGGCAAACATCCGCTCCGCGGCCAGGGCGATGCCATCCATGGAATTGCCAAAAACCATTCCGGCCAGGGGAATGACGTACTGGGCCCGATACCAGGGGGTTACGCCGATCACCGCCGCGGCCACGATAAAGGTAATGGGTATTCCGGTCACGGACATGGAGGTCACAACCGGCCAGAACAAACGATAGGGAGAGCGCTTCAGGAGGCTGAGGATGTTCTGGACTCCAAAGCCGATCATGACCAGGAGAACCGCGACGGTAAGCCAGGGATGATCGTGGCTGAAGATGAAGAAAAGAACAAAGCCCAGGAACAGAAGCTGAAGATAGCAGCGGGCAGCGGCTGTCATAAGCCTTCGGGCAAGACCCAGCCGAAGCCAGAGGGCAATGCCGACAGCTATCAGGACAAAACCGAGCGCCAGAACCAGTTGAAAATTCCCGATCGGTATAACCTGACTTCCAGGTGATGCGGTGTAAGCCGCAAGGCTATGCTTCACGGTTTATACCTCCTCGAACACGGTGCCTTCCCTGACCGTCAGGGTACGGCTGGCTGGCTCATCCCATGCAAAATGCCGTATTCTGATGGCCGCAGCCTGATTTTCATTCAAATAGCGCCGGATGCGTCTGTTGACCAGTCGGGCAGAATCCCTGTCCAGGCTGGCCTCCGGCTCATCGAGAAGCAAAACCCGGGGCTGAAGCAGCACAAGGCGCACCAGGGCAAGGCGGGCCAGTTGACCTCCGGAAAGCTCTGAAGCCCTGACATCCAGGGATACTTCCGAAAGGCCGATTTCTTCCAGCTCCGATTCGAGGCGGAGTACCGATGGCATATCATGATCGGGCTTTCTGGTGAATCTCCAGGGCAGAAGAAGGTTCTCCCGAACGCTTCCGGGCGCAGCCACCGGTGTCTGTAGGTAAAGAGCGACTTTTCTCCTCCACTCCGGGGGTGAAAAAGCCGTGTACCTGCGGCCTTCGAGAGTCATGTTCCCTTCAGCGATGGGAATGAGCCGGGCGGCAGCCTCAAGGAGTGTACTTTTCCCTGCCCCGGAAGCACCGGCAATATCCACCAGTTCTAAAGGTTCCAGGGTGAGGGAAACCTGAGACAAAACCAGGCGCTTTATCCCGCTCTGCTGGCGGAAAACCGTAACATTGTGCAGGGAAAACAGAGGTAAACTCTCCTCACTCCACAAGTACCCCCCGCTGCTCGAACCAGCCGATATCACCCGCTCCCTTGCGGATAATCTCTATCTGGTCATCGATCAGCTCAACCACTGTGGAGTCACGGGGGAAAATGGGGCCGCCGTCGATAATCAGGTCAATCTCGTGCCCGAGCCTCTTTTCTACATCCCAAAGGTCGAGAGGCTCATCCTCCCTGGTGTCCGGAAGGCCTGCACTTAAGATAGGCCCGCCATACTCCTGCCCCATCGCGAGCAGTATCCGGTTATCCGGCATTCGCACCCCGATGGTTTTTCTTTTGGACAGCGTGATCTTGGGAAGAATTCTGGTTCCAGGGAGAATAAAAGTATATGGCCCTGGCAGAAGCCGTCGCATGACCTTATAGGCCAGGTTGCTGATCTGGGCATACTTGCTGATTTCATGAAAGTCAGTACAGATTACGCTGAACAGCTTTTTTTTATCTGCATGGGTGATGCGGTAAAGTTTATCCACAGCCTTTTTATTGAACAGGTCACATCCGATGTCATACTTGGTATCGGTAGGAAAGAGGAGAATGTTACCATCCCGGATTACCTGTGCGGCCTGCTTGATCAGCCTGGCTTGAGGATTCACCGGATGTATTTCGATAATCATCGTCGTTCACCATAACTCATTATAACTTATTTGTTGATAAGCGGTAAGGGCTTCTTTTGTCTGGTAGATCGGCAGAAATTATAAAAGGTATGACCGAAAATTACCAGCATTTTCTGTGCACAGGTGCTCAATGACGGCTCTTGATTTGAGAAGCCGACTGGACATTACCGTCCATTTCCTGTCTTCGAACCACTGGATAATAATCCTTTCTGATTTCAAAATAACAGGCATTGGCGATCTCTTTCAAGTCAAAATATAGTACATAAAATATCCCGCCTGGTTTCAGGACCCTGCATACTTCCTTGACAATAGCCTGTTTGCATTGAAAAATGACGGGTGAATAGGCAATTACCACCCGATCGAAGAAGGCATCCGGCATGGGTAATTCGGTCAGCCGGGCGTAAAGGAATGTCAGATTGTGACGCTGGGTCCAGCCTGCTGCCTTTTCATTTTCTCGTTCATCAGGGCTCCCCAGGATGACATACAGGTGACCCTTTTCGTTACGCTCTACCATCCCCTGGGCCGCTTCCCTGGTGCCCCGGCAAAGGGTCAGCACCCTTTGCCCATCGACGATGGGGATTTGCCTCATCAATTGATTGTAAGCCTCTTCCAGTTTGGACTTGTCCAAATCTGACAGCAGGACATTATCCATGTGAGATTCTTCCGATAATGACATTGTCTTCTCCTCATAATCCTGGTAATATATACAAAAATCTGTACCTTAAGAATACCAAGGGAAAGAATCGATGTCAAAGTACCGGGGATCGGTTCATCTTACTCATATACCGGGGGCAAGGGCGGCCTGGAGGACAGTGCATTTCTCATTGCTCCTGCTAGAAAATATCTGTTTCCATTTCCTTATCTGTCCTGGATGCACTTGGTACTCTCCAGCCAACTCTGCTGAGGTCTTCTCCTCCTTGAGTGCTTCCAGGGCCACTTTCGCTTTAAATACCGGGGTATGTTTGGTTCGTAAACCCATCTGCGGACCTCCTTATCTTTCAGCTCCAGTATAGCTCAATTCCGCCTCCAGTGTAACTTAATCCGCTGTCCGAATTTCCGAATCCATTATATTTTTTTATATCACATGGCTGGATTATTGTGAACCAATTCTCGGAATTCTGATTAAAATAATCTGCGGGCTAACAATTGGTTTATTCCCACAATCTCAGAGCTATAAGGAGCTCACCTCGCACTTTTTCCCGATCGTTATTATAAGTAATTTTAGGTTATAATTTTCTTGATATCATGAGGCACTCTAAGCTAATATATGGCAATATACCGAATTGACATTCAGCAGCGTATTACTCCCCCGCCTGGGAATAGAGGAGACAAATATGGACTATATTCGAAAGGTTGATAGTGAGCTCATGGCAAAACTTGAGAAATTTCATGGAGCGCTCGTTCCTGGCCTGCTCATAGGTGCTTATATGGTGGAGCTTGCCTATGAGAAGCTTAGCGATGATGCCCGGATGATAGACGCTGTAGTGGAATCGAAAAAGTGTATTGCAGATGCCGTTCAGGTAATGACCTCCTGCACGTTAGGGAATGGTTGGCTGAAAGTCTACGATTGGGGGATATTTGCCATCACGCTCTATGATAAAAAAAGTAAAAAAGGGGTCAGGGTTTACCTCGATGTAAAAAAATTACCCAAAGAATCAATAACATATAAATGGTTTTTTCGAGAAGTCGACAAAGATTCACATGAAGAAGTGAACAAGGAACTGTTAGTATTCAAAAAGGAAATATTTTCCCACGAATATGTTCAGGTCGAGATAAAGAAGAAGGAACGTGCCAGGGTAAGTCTCTGTGCACGATGCGGATACCCTTTTCTGAGTGAAGGGAGTAATGAATGTATAAGCTGTCGCGAAGGATCAACCTATTACCTGAAAGTCTCATAAGAGTGAAGATAGAAGGAGGATAAGGAATATAGTATGATAAAGCTGACAATTGATGGTCAAGAAGTATGGGCTGAAAACGGCGATACCATTCTTTCTGCCGCCCGGAGTGTAAATATCCATATCCCCACTCTGTGTCATTTTCAAGGTCAGTTGCCTGAAGCTGCGTGCAGGGTATGTCTTGTGGAAGCCAATGTTTTGGGGGGAGTAAAACTCGTTGCCTCCTGCTCTACCCCGGTTATTCAGAATATGGTTGTCAACACCTCAACGGAGAAGGTTCTCAAAACAAGAAAATTCGCTTTGGAACTTTTGCTTTCGGAAGGAAACCATGACTGCATAACCTGTGAGGCAAATGGAGAGTGCGAGCTTCAGGAATTGGCCTACCAGTATGGCGTTAATAATACCAATTTGAGATATACCGGTGCCAAAAGGGAAAGGGCTATTGATGATTCGAGCCCCTTTATTGTTCGCGACAGCTCGAAATGCATTTTATGCAATCGATGTGTCGTAGCCTGCCATAACAGGGGAGGGCATGGCATACTGTTCAGAAATAGCCGTGGGTTTGCAACCGACATAGTTTCGGATGACTGTCTTTTGCATGAGAGCGGCTGTGTTGCCTGCGGAGAGTGCATTCAGGCCTGCCCGGTAGGTGCTTTATATGAGAAAAAAAGAGTGGGAATGGGACGGTCGTGGGAGTTGAAAAAGGTGAACACAACCTGCCCTTACTGCGGGGTCGGCTGTCAGTTGACCGTCCATGTCAACGAAAGAGAAAACAAGCCGGTCAGAGTCACCGGAAGGTATGTCGAGCCAAACGATGGAATGCTGTGTGTGAAGGGAAGATTTGCCTACGATTTCCCTCTCAGTGAGAACAGAATAAAGAGCCCCTCCATCAAGAAAGATGGGAAACAGGTTGAAGTAAGCTGGGATGAAGCTCTGGATTATACTGCCGCGAGGCTCAGGGAAATACGAGAAAAATACGGTCCTGATTCTTATGCTGCAGTCAGTTGTGCCCGAAGTACCAACGAAAATAATTACGCCATGATGAAATTTACCCGCGCGGTGATCGGTACGAACAATATCGATCACTGCGCCCGTACCTGACACGCCCCGACTGTTGCCGGTCTGGCAACTACATTCGGGTCAGGTGCAATGACCAATTCAATACAGGAAATCCGGGATGCAAAAGTTATCTTTGCTATCGGCACGAACACCACCGAGGCACATCCGGTTATTTCCTATTATATGAAACAGGCAGTAAAAAAGGGTGCCATTTTAATTGTGAATGATCCCCGCAAGATAGATCTTTGTAACTTTGCCACTATCCATGTCCAGCATAAGATCGGGACCGATGTTGCCTATTTAAACGGTCTTATGAACATCATTGTCAGAAATGGATGGTACGATGCGGAATTTATTCAAGAGCGCTGCGAGAATTGGGAGGAAATGAAACAGGTTATCAATAATTATCCTCCTGAGAAGGTGGCGAAAATTTGCGGCCTGTCAGTCGAACTTATGTATGAAGTGGCCAGGATAATCAGTACCAATAAACCCATGACCCTCTGCTATACGCTGGGAATTACCGAGCACACTAGCGGCACCGATAATGTCAAGACTTGCGCCAACCTGCAGATGCTGTTGGGAAACCTGGGTAAGTATGCAAGCGGCGTCAATCCCCTGCGCGGGCAAAACAACGTGCAGGGTGCCTGTGATATGGGGGCTCTCCCCAATGTTTACCATAGCTATCAAAGCGTGACCGATCCCCAGAGCAAGGCCAAATTTGAAAAAGCCTGGAACAGGGAAGGACTGTCAGATAAAGTCGGGCTGAAATTACCGACCATGCTCACAAGCTGCCTTGATGGCTCGATCAGGGCCTTTTTCTGTTACGGCGAAAATCTGGTAATGACCGAACCACATATGGGCCATACAAGGAAGTGTCTGGATGCAGTGGACTTTTTCATTGTGGCGGACATATTTTTTAATCAGACCACACCCTATGCCGATGTTATTTTCCCGTGTACCAGTTGGGCCGAGGAAGAGGGGACGTATACCAACTCCGAGCGAAGGGTCCAGAGGGTAAGGCCATTCCTGAAGCCGCATAAGAACCAGCGGGAGCTCTGGTGGATTGTCAACGAGCTTGCCAAAAGGCTTGGGTACGATATGGGATTCAGTTCAAGCAACTCGGTTTGGGAGGAGGCGCGCAGACTGGGCACAATCATTCACGGCATAACCTGGGAGCGGTGTGAAGAGGTAGGGATCCAATGGCCATGTCCGTCGATAGATCATCCGGGTACCCCAATTTTGCACAAAGACAAGTTTTCCCGCGGGAAAGGGCTTTTTTCTCCTGCGGAATGGAGACCACAGGCAGAGCAGCCTGATGAAGAATACCCCTTCATCTTGTCTACGGGCCGGCGGTTATGGCATTACCATACCACCCAGACCAGAAATGCCAAAGGCTTCAATGATATTTTCGGTGAAGAATATATCGAGATCAGCTTTGCAGATGCCAGGGGATTAGGGCTGCAAACAGGTGATTATGTTGAGGTATGTTCACGGAGGGGGGCTGTCAAGACCAGAGCCTGGGTGACGAATCGCTCGCCACGAGGGGTTTTGTGGATGTCCTTCCATTTCTTCGAGGCATGTGCCAATATGTTAACTATAGATGCATACGACCCGGTTACTGAAACCGCGGAGTTTAAGGCATGTGCTGTTAAGATTGCTAAAATTTCAAGCGCTCCTTTGGAAATCAAGCGGGAAAGACAGGCGCGGCCATAAGATAAACGTAAGTGTATACTTTTACAGGTTAATGAAAGGGAGATCGATATGAGTGGTATTACTCCTGCATATCAAAATACCATTGTGACCGATGATCAAAAGAGAGAAGATTTATTAAATATAATAAACAGGTATGAGAATATACCAGGTTCTCTGATTACGGTTTTGAGTCATGCTCAACGAATGTTCGGCTATCTTCCAACAGAAATATTATATGATATCTCTTCAGGATTGAAAACCCCGCTGAGTATCGTTATGGGTGTTGTCACATTTTACTCATATTTTTCCACTACTCCGAAGGGGAAATATACCATCAAAGTCTGTAAGGGGACAGCGTGTCACGTAAAAGGCAACAAAGACGTACTCCAGGCCATTCAAAACAGACTGAAAATTACGGATGGGGAAACCACCGAGGATTTGAAATTTTCCCTGGAGACCGTTTCCTGTTTAGGGGCTTGTGCTTTGGCTCCGGTGATGATGATTAACGATGAGTATCATGGCAAACTGACAGCCCAGAAGGTGAACGAGATTTTAAACCAGCTAGTGGAAAATTGATTCCATATTCCATAGCGAGTAGAGGAAAGCCATATGGATGACCACACAAACCATGCCTTATGTATGGTCCTTTTGATAGTTGTGGTGCTCACGGTAACCGCCAGCAACCTGTGGGCTGCACAAATTCTGGTTTCTGCGGCCATGAGCCTGAAAGATGCTTTCACGGAAATTGCGCGGGATTTTGAAAAAAAATATCCCCAGGACAAAATTCTTTTGAACTTCGGCTCTTCCGGTCAACTTCAAAAGCAAATAGAGCAGGGAGCGCAGGCGGATGTATTTGCCAGTGCATCGGTGAACGAGCTCAATTCTCTTGAGAAGAAAGGGCTTATCATCAATACTACCCGGTGGACATTTGCCCGAAATTCGCTGGTTATTATTTCTTACCATAAAATCAAAGCCATAGATGACCTAGCACAAGATGGATTTGAAAAATTAACTATCGGTGACCCAGGTACTGTCCCGGCAGGTAAATATGCACAAGAGGCCCTCGAACACTACAAAATGTACGACAAGGTGAAGAACAAGATTATTTTTGCCGAAAATGTCAGGCAGGTTCTTGACTATGTCGTAAGAAAAGAGGTGGATGCCGGTATCGTTTTTACAACCGATGCCCTGACTGTTAAAGATCCTGCTTTGACTGTTCTGGCTCTGGATGCCAAATCTCATGAGAAAATAGAATACCCAATGGCAGTAATCAAGGGGACGAAAGAAGAGGGCACCGCCAGATTGTTTACCGATTTTATTGCCTCAGAGACCGCCTCCGCTATTTTAAAAAGATATGGATTCATACTTCCCTGATGAGGAGAAACAGATGCTGTAGTCCCCCGGCTGGGGAAAAAAGTACATGATTGAGACAAATGATTTATTTGCATTGGCATTATCGCTGAAAGTAGCGATTGTAGCAACGGCCCTCAATGTCATCATCGGTATTCCAGTCGCTTACATTCTTGCAAAAAAGAAATTCTTTGGGAAAACGCTGTTAGAAGCACTTATCACGCTGCCTCTAGTGCTTCCTCCGACTGTGGTAGGATTCTATCTGCTGGTTTTAGTAGGGAGGAATGGATTCATCGGGCGTATCGTATACGATATGTTTCATGTATCGATTGTCTTTACCTGGTATGCGGCAGCATTGGCAGCACAAGTAGTATCAATGCCCTTGATGGTGCGGGCTTCGAAAGCCGCGATAGCAACCGTAGATCCAGAATTTGAGAACGCCTCATATACACTCGGTAAATCCAAGCTTGATACGATATTCAAGGTGACCCTTCCCCTGGCGAAAAAGGGAATTATTGCCGGTATTGTGTTGGCCTTTTGCCGGGCATTAGGAGAATTCGGAGCAACGATAATGGTAGCAGGCAATATTCCGGGGAAAACCACGACCATGCCGATTGCGATCTATTCTGCCTTTTATGCTTCGGAAAACCGGAGGCTCCATTTCGGAGTGGCGATTTTGACTATCATGTCTTTCGCGGCTACATTTATCGTTAACGGAATGGAGGAAAAAGGTGTCCTGCAGCATATTAAAAGTTAACGTAAAAAAAAACTCCAGGACTTTCATTTAACGGCATCCTGGTCAACGAAAGGTAACATAACCTGTTTGTTTGGCTACACCGGTTCCGGCAAGTCTCTTACCCTGAAGACAATCGCTGGATTGATTAAGCCTGATTCCGGTTATATAGGTCTTAATAATACAACATTTTTCGATTCAGAGAGGCGTATCGACATCCCTCCACAAAAACGGGATATAGGTTTTGTTTTCCAAAATAATACGCTCTTTCCGCACATGACAGTTTATCAAAACATTCTCTACGGTCTGTCCGGCACGGAGAATAATAAGAAAGAGAGAATCGGAGATATCCTGAAAATTTTTAGACTGGACTCCCTGGAAAATAGATATCCACATCAAATATCGGGAGGGCAGCAGCAAAGAACGGCTATTGCACGGGCTGTTATCAGAGGTCCAAAGCTTTTACTTCTTGATGAGCCGTTTAATTCTCTCGACTATGCGGTCAAGATAAAGATGTACCAAAGTATCCGCATATTAAGAGAATATTTCAATATACCGATAATACTGGTGACCCATGACATGGATGAACTCCTCCGCCTGGCCGATTGGATCGTTTTATACAACGAAGGCCGCGTTGAACAGGAAGGGACACCGGAAGAAATTTTCCTGATGCCCAAAAACAGAGTATCGGCCAGACTTGTCGGCACGAAAAACATCCTGGATGGAGAAGTATTGGGTATACAGGATGGAATGGCTGAGATACTGACGGAAAAAATTACCTTGTTCGCTTCGGTAAAGAATATGGCCAATAGGCTGAAAACAGGAGATAAAGTAATTTGTTGCATCAGACCTGAGCATATTTCGTGTGTAGCCGATGGGGCATCAATTGAGAGCCCTCGAACATATGAGAATAAACGGATAAATGTGATTGCCGGATCCGTGGTGGACTTCATGAGAAATGCTGCATCATACGATGTCTTTTTCAGGCTTGAGGGCAGGAGTTACAACCCGGAAAATGACGGCTATGACATTGAGTTGAAAATGGGAGTTGAGGATTTTATGAATATGGGGCTGGTTAAAGGGGAAAAAGCGACTATAACGATTAACGAAAACATGGTCTATCTTATAGAAACAGTCAAGGGAATGAACATGGAGTAACGGAGAAAAAACGTCGAACTTGGAAATGGTTTTTTACTCTGTCTCTTGACCCATCAATCCCTTTCCATTATGATTAAAGAGGGGAATTTGGGGAGGTGACCTATGTACGAGCGTATCGTAATTAATCCCAAAGTTTGCCACGGCCAGGCATGTATCAAAGGAACATGCATCCCTGTCCATCAGATCATGCGGATGTTGGCTAATGGAGATACCATTGAGGAACTCCTCCAAGAATATCCATCACTGAAAGGTGATGATATCCTTGCTTGTTTTGACTATGTTGCCTCATTAGCCGAAGAGCAGGTAACACCCCTCGATGGGCTGGTAGGCAACTTATGAGGATCTTTGCGGATGAGAATATACCTCTTATGACTGTTCGTGCCCTGCGTGAAATGGGACATGATGTTCGTGACCTTCATGGCACAGAAAATTAACCTCCACTCAACCTACCCGCCGATACTGTTCATGAATCGGCTGCACTTCATCGATGAGAGCTGGCTGTGGTCAGGCCCTTTTACCGGCTTGTTTTCAATTCCCTGGATAAAAAGCTGCCGCAGGTCCTCGTCACTTCCTCCCGACCGCAGGGCTGCTTTGATGTCAATCTCCTGATCGGAAAACAGGCAGCTTCTCAGTTTTCCATCCGCCGTTATCCTGATCCGGTTGCAGGTTGAGCAGAAATGATTGCTCAGGGGACTGATGAAGCCGATCTTGCCGGGGGCACCTTCAAATTGAAAGAGCCGGGCCAGACCATATTCCGGCTTGAATGCCGAGGAGGAAGGAGGCGGGGTGACAAGAGGGCGGTAGGCTTCGATGACTTCTTTTATTTCCTGGCAGGGGAAATAGTGCCGCTCCTGCCAGAGCTGGCTGTTGCCGATGGGCATGAATTCGATGAACCGGATGTGGAAAGGATAGGTAAGGCTCAATTTGGCAAGGTCCAGGATATCATCGTCGTTGATGCCCCTGATTATAACTGTATTGATCTTTATGGGAGCGAAACCGGCTTCCCTGGCCTTTTGTATCCCCTGTAAGACCTGAGGCAGCCAGTCCTGGCCGGTGATATCCTGATACTTTTTTCTGTTTAAAGAATCCAGACTGATATTTATCCTGCGCAGGCCAGCCTCGTAGAGATCAGAGGCCATCTGGTTCAGCAGTACCCCATTGGTGGTCAGGGCGATATCCCTGACTCCATCCAGCCGGGCGATAGACCCCACCAGATTGACCACATCTTTTCGAATCAGCGGCTCGCCTCCGGTGAGGCGAACCTTGGCGATTCCACAGGTGACCGCCACCTGAACCAACCGCACGATTTCCTCATAGGAGAGAATCTGCGACCGCTCAGGCTGACGGAGCTTCCCGGATGGCTGGCAGTAGATGCATTTGAGGTTGCACTTATCGGTGATGGACAGGCGGATGTAGTTGATCTGGCGCTGATGTAAGTCTAACATATCCTTCCCTTGCTATATCTTCCCCTGATTAAAATAACAGGTCATGGATTTCCCGTGCGAAAAGCCTATGGGCGGCAATATTCTATAGTATACCATCCTCTCTGGCACCCTTCCACAGTGGCGGCAGATATTTTTAATATTTTTGTTTGCTTTCTCCAGGCTCTATGGTAAAAAATATTGGCAAGCTGCGCGAGATTTTCAAGTTGGAACCACTTTCAGGAGGTGAGGACAACCAGTGAAAACCATTGTGATTTCAGGTGCCTGCTCTAACATTGGCAAAACCACACTGGCCAAAGCAGTCTGTGATGCCCTGCCCGGAGCTGTATTTGTCAAAATCGGCACCGGGGTGAAAAAAGAGGATTCTTTGGACATTCTGTATCCTTTCGGCACCCCTTTCCGGGATGTGGAGGCCGATCACAGGGGGGCAGACTTTTTAGTCATTGAAAGCAACCATATCCTGGCCGAGATTGATCCTGACCTTTGCATCTTTTTGGACGGACAGCGGGTAACACCCATATCTCAAAGGGACTTGCCGATGCATGAAAAGCCATCCGCCGCCTTGGCCAGGCAAAAGGCGGATATCGTCCGCGGACAGAAGGTGACCGGAGAGCAGGCAGCGGCTTTTTCCCGCAGGCTGGAGGTTCCCCTGGACAAGATGCACGAGCTGTGCTTTCTGGCTGGAGCGAATCCGGAGCCTGTCAGCGCCATCATCATGGCCGGGGGAGCAAGCTCACGGATGGGCAAAAACAAGGCCCTGCTCAGCATAGCCGGGAAAAGCATGATCCGGCATATCTATGATACTTTGCAGCCGCTTTTTGATGAAATTATCATTTCGGTCTCGAAAAAAGGGGAACCGCTGATTCCTGATGCCAATAACGTGGTTACCGTGATCGACCTCAAGCCCGGACAGGGGCCGCTGATGGGGATATACTCAGGTCTTTCGGCTTCATCAAGCCGGGTGAATTTCGTTATTGCCTGCGACATTCCCACCATCGACCTGCCTCTCATGAGGAAGCTTCTTTCCTGCTCATGCCGGTATGACATTGCCGTTCCGTCATTCAAGCCGCAGGAATTTGAGCCGCTTTTTGCCGTTTACACCAGAGAAGTGACCAGGACAGCCAAAACTCTTCTGGATCGCAATCAAAGGAGGATTGGCGAATTGTTTCCTCTGGGTAAGACGAAAGTGGTGGAAATTGCAGACTGCCGCTGGTATGCAAACCTGAACACACCTCATGATTATCAGTGCTTTATTAACGAAAAAAGAGAGGGGGATGAATAAAATGATTTACTTTGATGATGCCTTGCAGATAGTGCTCTCATGTGCATCAGCCCCATTGGATAGTGAAGAGGTCAGCCTGACCAGGGCATTGGGAAGAATCCTGGCCGCAGATATCACTTCTGACATGGATATGCCGCCCTTTGACAAATCGGCTATGGACGGCTATGCCTGCCGTGTTGCTGACCTTGACAGGCCATTGAAAGTAATTGAAACCATACCGGCGGGGTATCAGCCCCGCCTGGCAATCAGCCAGGGAGAATGCTCGAAAATCATGACCGGGGCCATGATTCCCGAAGGGGCCGATTGTGTGGTCATGGTTGAACACACCCGGGAGGAAGAGGATGGATTTATCCGGGTGATGAAAAAAGATGGGCCGCCGAACATCAGCCGCAGAGCAGAAGACATTCAGCAGGGGGATACCGTATTGAAGCGGGGAACCCGGATAACCCCCGCCGAAATCGCGGACCTGGCTTCGGTCGGGTGTGATCCTGTTCCGGTTGTCCGAAGGCCGGTAGTAGGGGTTTTAGCCACAGGTTGTGAGCTGGTTGAGCCCACGCAAAAACCCAACCCTGTCCAGATCAGAAACAGCAACAGTTATCAGCTCTGCGCCCAGGTAGAGCGGGCAGGATGCCTGCCGCACTACTTCGGCATAGCCGAAGATAATCCTGAGACCATTGACCGGATGATCAAACAGGCATTGGCAGAATCCGATGTCGTTCTGCTGTCCGGCGGTGTATCAATGGGAGATTTCGATTTTGTGCCTGAAATTTTAGAGCATAACAA
Source organism: bacterium (assembly GCA_040755755.1). Lineage (NCBI taxonomy): Bacteria > bacterium. Next base: position 56,489 of record JBFLZW010000013.1, read on the forward strand.
GGTTGAGATTAAATTCAGAAAGGTGGCGGTAAAGCCCGGCAAACCGGTTGTTTTCGGCACCCTTGACAGTAGCCGGGGAGGTAAGTATTTCTTCGGCTTACCGGGGAATCCTGTTTCAACCTTTGTTTTATTCGAAGTTCTGGTCAGACCTTTTCTTTTCAGGCTGATGGGGAGTTCCGATCAGCGGCTGCGGATTACGGCCAGGCTCAGAAAGAGCCTCAAGCGGAAAAAAGTGGATAGAATGGAATATATCCCTGTTTCCCTGGCCTCTGACGGGCTGGTTGAGCGCGTCGACTACCACGGCTCTGCCCATATCCATGCCTATACCGGGGCTCATGGGATAATTGCCCTGCCTATCGGAGTCGCAGAAATCAAGGAGGGGAGCGAGGTTTCAGTGCTGCTGATAAGCTCTTGAACCTTGCCTCATCTTTTTTGCCCGTTTTCGACTGCTGGCAGACGGTTGAAGGTCCCCTTAAGGCGTAAGGATCAGAAAACAGTTCCCGTCTGATAGATGGATAGGTTTATGGTTTTTATATACCGGAGCTGGTGAGGCATATCTCACTGAAAACTTATTTTTCAGTATTAACTTTTATTCAGAAATTTTTAGCTTGTAACTAAACCTGAATTTGATATAATGAGTCCATTACCTGATACCTATACGGATCTGACCGTACTTTTCAAAAAGTTACTGCCCCCATGATTCATCGAGAAAAACCAGGACAGAGGAGCATTGAATTTCTTACCTTCAGGATGTTAAAAGAGTTTACTATCCCTTTGTTAGGTGCCATTCGATGAACCTGTAAAAAGGTTCATCATTTCTCAAAGAACCCAGCTCATCTGAGAGAAACGTGTGTCCCAGACTTTTTATATTTTGGGGGCTGAGGAGTGTTACTCGACAAGGACGTTTTTTCAGCTTGTGAGGATAAGAGCAGGGTTTTAAATCAGTTATATTACGTAAGTATGAAAAGAAAGGAGTGGAAATTAGCCGCAAGAAGGAATAAGAGGGGGAAAGCAAGCTTGACTTTTCACTAAGATTGAATTGTTCTTCATTCAACAGGTTAAGGGGGATTTTTATGAAAAAGCCATCTAATCTTAAGATATTGTTAGTAACTTGCAGCTTATTCCTGTTCTTCAGTCTGCTGATCTTCTCCGGTGCGCAGGCTCAGCTGCCAATGACCACCTTCAGCCCGATCATGACCATTACTCCTCCCGCGCCGGGGACAACCGCACCGACAACTACACCCACCGTAAGTCCTTTCCTGATGCCGACTCTGCCTACCTTTGGTGGATTAGGCACATCAGCCGCTACCTTCATGCCGGTTGTACCCATTGGTTTCCCGACTGCTCCAAGCTGGTCAACTACAGGCACCACCCTGATGCCGACTGTGCCGACATTCGGCGGGTTCGGCTATTATGGCAAACCACCTGTTTCTCCCGTCGTTGGCGGAGGATTAGCTGGCTGGTTTGGGAAGGCTACTATCGGGCCTACCACAACACCAGGGCTCATGACCTTCGTTCCTCCCACTCCATCTACACCGGGAATTATGCCTTTCCTCCCAACAACTCCAATCGGCCTGATGACTGCTTTCTCCACCCCTGCGGTTATGCCCTTCAGCCTGACTGGTTTTGCCGCGGTTATGCCTATCGTTCCACCTCTTCCTGTTGTCCCGACCGCTGTTGCGCCTACTGCTGTTGTTCCGGTCCTTCCTCCACCGACCGTTGTTGCGCCTACTGCTGTTGTTCCGGTCCTTCCTCCACCGACCGCTGTTGCGCCTACTGCTGTTGCTCCGGTCCTTCCTCCACCGACCGTTGTTGCGCCTACTGCTGTTGCTCCGGTCCTTCCTCCACCGACCGTTGTTGCGCCTACTGCTGTTGCTCCGGTCCTTCCTCCACCGACCGTTGTTGCGCCGACCGTTATCGCTCCGACAGTAGCTGCTCCAACTGTTATCTAGTAATATGATGCCTTCCAAGGAGACAGGAAGGCCAAACGACCTTATAACGTGCCCTCAATTCGGGCTTCAGGGAAAAAGTGATTTCGCTAGAGCAGTGAAAAATAAAGCGATTGAATGGCCGAAAGGTATTTTTTTATTATATTTGTAAGTCAAGCTTACTCAATCCCCTCTCTATGACTTACCTGATATGCTCCTGGTCACCGGCTCAGGGAAACCAGGAGCATTTCTTGTATCTGCTCCGGTCAGTATCCCTATCCATTCAACTCTCCGTTTGCTGAGGTCTTAGGATCAACCTGTTTTTTTCGCCGGAACGATTTCAGGAGATTTTTTATTGTTATCGGGCTTGTTTTGATGTCGAAAAGAATCCTCTTGCGAAAGATGGAAACCGGACTGATGAATTTTATAAATTCCGAAAGATCCATATCCTCTTTAATGGTAAGTTTCCTCAGGTTAAATGGATTGTTACGCCGGTTGTTGGTACCAACATGGTTCCCAAGGACTGCCTTATAGCCTGCATTCTGAGCCAGTGTTTGTGTCCTTTTATCGAGAAAGTCATTGGCCGGGATGGCCAGGTATTCAACTTTTCCATCGATGATATCCTCAATCAACCTTTTCGATTCACAGATTTCCCTCATAAGTTCCTCTTCGGAGAGTTTTGAGAAAGGACGCACGGACAGCCCATGAGAGCCGATCAGGATGTTACCCTGAGACATTTCGCTTAACTGCCGGTTGGTGAGAGGCAGGTCAATTCCCCTGAGCGGTGCAAAGACTTCCGATTTGGGGTCTGGAGTAACCAGCATGGCGGCTGGGAAATCATACTTTCTGATAATTGGATAGAGGTGAAGATAATTACTCAGATATGCATTGTCCAGAATAATCAGGAGCGGTTTGGAGGGCAATTTTTGCTTTTTCTCCTGGCAGGCAAGCAGATCATGGATGGAGATAGCCTGGTAGCCGTGATTGAAGAGGTAGCCTATCTGTTCCTCGAAACGGATACTGAAGCTCAGGTAGATTACTCCGGACTTTGATATCCCCCGGGTCAGGAGCGAAGAAGGGCGCTGATAACACAAAGTAAGGATTCGATCTTTCCTGAATTCCTCCCGAAATGTGTCCAGGAGGTAGAGAAAGATAAGAAGCACAGAGATAGAACCCACTATCAGAAGTATTTTGCTGCAGATCTCCGACATAGAACTTTTCCTTTTCAGCTTTCACCTGGACTTTTCAAAACAGTCGAGAACGAATTCTACCCTAAAAATCGAAAACTGACAATGATGATCCTTGAAAAAAATTCCGTGCACAACTGCCTGATAAAAAAATAACCGGAAGGAGAGGGATAAATCAACCGAAAACAGTAAAAGAGGGCACGGCATTTTTATCTTAACTCGGGTCTGAAGAAAAATTTCAATAACTAAGGGGGATATGGCCTCCGTGAAAAGGATAGGGATAGCTTTCCATGAGGAGAAAGCGATTCGTGATGCTCCTCTTTTTCCTCCATTTCCTTTCATTTCCGTTGCACTCTCCGGGAGAGAAGGGGGCAATGGCTCAAGAGCCCTTCAATCAGCAGGACGCCGGTTTGCGCCCCCAAAGTGAAGAGACCATTCGCAAGGCTTTTGATTTGGCCGGACAGATTCACTATAGTCATTTCCTCTCGGGTAAGAACGAAGATGCCGGGATATCCCTATTGGAGCACCATTATCCGGAAGATAGAAGTGATCCGACTGACCAGATACAAATGTGGATTTGGGGAAGCCGGGAATTGGGGAAATCTCACTTATCCTGGAAGATCAAGAGCTTTGCTCAAACAAATAGTTCAGAGACGGAGAAGAAAAGCGAGGTTGAGGAAGCCTGCATCACCTGGCCATTGCATTCCGAGCTTCGCTTGTCTGCGGGTCAAAAGGTTTTCTCCTGGGGAAAAGCCCGTGCATGGAATCCTCAGGCTTTTATCGATTCTCCTCACGACCCTCTCGATTCCGACCCCTCTCATGACGGACTGGTCTTTGGCGGCTTCGAGTATGGACAAAAATACCCTCCGGGGCCTGATCCTCTCCAGGAATTAACCTTTACTACCCTGATTTTTCCTGTCCAGGAAAGGGTCAACGAAGAATTCGGCCAGCCGAAGAACTGGAACCTGGCAGGAAAGCTTTCCCTCCTGTTCTGGAATACGGAGATTGATTTTGTAACCCTGAAAGGGAAAAGCCGTCCGGAGCGTTATGGCTTCAGTTTTTCCCGGCAACTCCGTCCCCGTTGGGAATTCTATGGGGATTTTGGCATGATCCCGAACAATGAGAAAATCTTTCTCGACCAGTCCGGAGATCTGTGGGAAATCAGCTTTCCGGCCATCTACTCTCTGTGGGGGCTTCAGTATGAGGGGGGAACTGTCCGCTGGACTGGAGAATACTACCGCAACAAAGCAGGATTTACCCCGGAGGAGATGCGCAGCTACTATCAGTACCTGCACAGGATAACCGACAGCCAAACGAAGGGAGGTAATAACGAGGCTCTGGCAAGGCGACTGATGACCCTGACCCGGAAATACTACCATCGCCCTGACCTGATGCAGGTATATGCCTATACCGAGATACTGAAAAGAGGGTTCTTGTGGATTAAGCATCTCACCTCTTCCCTGGCCGGAGTCTGGAACCTTCAGGACCAAAGCTATTGCCTTTGCCCGCAGTTCCGGTACGATTCACCGCTCAACCTGAGTGTCGGATTGCAAGGTACATTCGCGGGAGGAAAGCCGTTTACCGAATTTGGGGAGAAGGCCATCCGCTGGTCTGTTGAGGCATCACTGACATACTCTTTTGACCTTCTCATCTATTATCGCTCCAGTCCGAACAGCCCCGGTCGATATCTCAGGGAGCGGGACCGATACCCAAGGGAAGCGGGCCAGTCATTACGAAAGCCGGACCACTATCCGGATGAGCCGGGCGCATCATCAAATGCACCGGCGGATCATAATCCGAGGGAGCACGACTACGGCTCCCCCGGACCCTTGGAACCGGACCAAAACTCTGCCGGTTCTCTGAGATAAGGAAGGAGGCTTGATTAGATGGTTCTCAACACCGCCAGATAAGCATTGACCAATCCGTAGCCATAGTACTGGTCCCAGCCCACAGTTCCCAGGTCAGTGGCGCTCGTTTCCAGGGTATTGACCACCTGGAGAGGAGTGAGAGGAAGCGTGCTTTTACTGATGATCAGGGCAGCAACTCCGGAGACCAGGGCAGCGGCAGGAGATGTCCCCTCCATAAAATAATAATAAAAGGTCGTATAGTTAGGAGAGGCAAAGGTCTGCTGCAGGATGCCATCGCCAAAGCCATCGAGGTTCTGATCAACGGACAGGTCCCCGCCGGGAGAACAGACATCGACATAGATGCCGTAATTGGAATACAGAGGTCTGGTGTAGTCATAGCGGATGGAGCTTACCGACACACACTCCGCGTAGGAGGCAGGATATTCCGGGACACTGGAGCCTGCATTACCTGCTGAGCAGATAATGGTCACACCGGCGTTATAGGCATATGTTACCGCGGCGTGTTCGGTTGCGCTTGTACCCGGTCCTCCGAGGCTCATATTGATGATTCGTGCTCCATTGTTGGCGGCAAAATAGATGCCGTCCGCTTCGGCGCTGATTGCCGTAGAGCCAAGGTTATCCATAACTTTAACCGGCATGATGGTCGAATTGAAGGCCACCCCGGCCACTCCCAGAAGATTATTGGTAGTCTGAGCAATGCATCCGGCCATGTGAGTTCCATGTCCATAGTCGTCATCTGGAAAAGCATCGAGATTGACAAAATCATAGCCGGGAGCAAAAAGTGTTCCGGCAAGATCGGGTGCCTTGGCATAGACTCCCGCCGTTTGATAAGCCACGCCGGAGTCGAGGAGTGCCACCATCGCCCCGATACCGGTGCTGAAATCCCAGGCAAAGCTGCAATTCAGCCTGGGCAGATGCCACTGATAGGTATAGTAAGGGTCATTGGGAATAAGGTGAGCATAGCGATAGAAGTTGGGACTGCAATAGAGGACCGAAGGCTCCAGGGAAAGCTGCAGAGCCATCTCCAGTACGGGAACAAAACTTGGTATAGCCAGGAGCTTGAAGCCTGCATAGGGGCTGGTGTATATCTCCTGGCACTGATGGACAGCATAGACCCTGCCCATTTCAGCCGCAGGAGTGCCGGGCCGGAAAGTGACCAAAATCTGTCCGGGTACATAGCTTGGCTGTCCGGGAATATACGAGTTAAGTGATGCTAGAATGGCCGGGGGTCCCATCCGAAGCTGACCGGTATCCACCCCCGTAGGCCCCCCGATCGGGAGAGCCGGAAGCGGAGTAAAAGCGACCGAAGCCGCACTACGCCCCGCAGCAGCCGTAGGGGCAGGCCAGAAGGGATCGACAATGCTCTCCAGGGTCCAGGGTGAGGATGGAAGATAAAATGGCACAGTTGAGCTTCCAGGCAAAGGTGACTGAGCAGGGGACAGAGGGAATCGCGAGTAAGCGGGCAGGGGAGGTGCCATAAGTGTAGATATCCAGGGCAAACTATACTCCTGGAGAAGGAGCCCTGATGAATCAGGCCATACCGAAACAGAATAGGCAATATCGGCCAATAAAAGAAAACTTATTGTTAAAAAAATACCTGCTACCATAACCCTCAACAAAAGACATCGCTTAAAAAGTTTCATTTTTCTCATCTCACACCTCTTATGGAATAAACTGATCTTATGCATTAGCTCTGAAATTCGGTACTGTTTCTCAATCGTAATCACTCACTCCTCCTCCCACCCTTTTCCCCCGCCGGAGAGAGAGGGGAAGTGTGAAGGAGCTATGAATGACTACCCCAATCAGGTAAACAAACTCGGTTGATATTTTATTGTCAGGGAAGATATAAAATGTAAATATACTTGAATTACAACCAGTTACAACCGATACAGGATGTGCATTGAATATGAGTATAGTACTGCTTCTTCAGCTACGGCGGCTTTTCACCCGCCGGGTTGCCCGGTGATCCTTATAAAGTTTAACATGGTAGGGGTAAAAAAAGCAAATTCTTGAAAACTAAATTTTAGGGATCGGTGGAAAGGTTTTATTGGCCCTGCCCGGCTCAGGCTTCGTCGGAGGGCTAATCCTGTGCCTGCCCTCTCAGTCGTGCCCAGGTAATGCCCAGATATTCGTAAAATACCCGTTCCGCTTTCCGAAGGTTTCCGGCCTTTGGAAAAAACGTCCCGACACTGAGCATTTGCGCATCCTTTGCCAGGTGTCCTGCAGGTGCCGGAACAGGATTCATTCCAAGCCTTTTAAACATCGCCATCGACCGTGGCATATGCGAGGCCGAGGTCACGAGAATAAACCGGTCCTGGCGGACAATCGGCTTTATCAGCATGGCCTCATCCCAGGTATCTTTCGATTGAGATTCAAGGATAATATCCCGCTCAGATACCCCAAGCTCCTGAGCTACATCTGCCAAAACCTGAGCGTGGGAAACCGGATCAAATAACTGTCCGCCGGATAGAATAAGCTTGCTGCCAGCATGCTTTCGATATATCCGGATCCCCTCGACCAGACGAACCAGAGCATCTTCGTCAAGCTGGCTGGTTATGGGGATATTCGGGTCCGAGTAGTGCCCAGAACCAAGAACAACGATAAACTTTATCGGCTGTCCGCTTCCCGATGGGGATGAGGATCCAAGCTTGTACGGCTCGTACTTCCTTTCGAGGGGCTTGAGCAAACGGTTTGATACTCCACCGAAGCTTAAGACCAGCATAAGGAGCAGGCCGATAGTTACCAATATCTTCCCGGCCCGCTGTCTTCTGGTAAACCAGAGGAGAAACAAGCCGATGAGGGAAAGCTCAAGAATCAGGAACACCGGGAATAATAACTGGGAGATGATTTTTTTGAGGATGAAGAGTATGTGCATGGTTTTTAATTTTTAATCAGACCTTGAGGAGAATTTCTTGGATTATCTGGATATTCAGCTTCGAAATCATAAAAATATCAGTATACCAGAGATAACAAATATTTTTCAAGTGATATCGGCGGGGAGCAGAGACCGACATTCTCATAATGTAATCTGGTAAAAAGGAAAAGCCTGTGCAGGCTTATATTCCCTGCACAGGCTTTCCAGGGTAATCAGAAGAGAGTTCCTATCTTTGTCCGATAGGAGCAAATTACCAAAATCGCTTATAATGCAGCAGCGGTAGCAGCGGGGGCTGTTGTTGCCGTACTTGCAGGCGGAGTAACAGTTGTTGTTGTCCCGCCGAGTAAGCTGTTCAGTCCGGATAAGCCAGCGAGGCTGCCCATCATCGAATAGGGATTCATCATCATGCCGCCAAGACCAAGCCCACCGTAACCCAGGCCGCCTAAACCGCTCAAACCACTCAGACCGCTTAAACTACCAAGTCCAGACAGACCGCTGAGGCCGCCGTACAGGCCACCATACAGGCCGTACACACCACCCAGGCCGCCTAAGCCGCCGTACATACCACCCATCATCATATAGGGGCTGACCAGGCCAGATCCAAGCCCGCTCAAGCCGCCGTACAGACCAGCGGTACCAGTCAACCCACCGAGGCCGCCTAAGCCAGCCAGTCCGCTCAACATATAAGAGTTTGTCAGTCCGGTTCCAAGACCGCCTAAACCACCGTACATTCCACCATACAGGCCATACATACCGCCCAGGCCGCCTAATCCGCCATACAGGCCGCTCAAGCTGCTCAAGCCGCTGAGGCTGCCTAATAATCCACCGTACAGGCCTCCATACATCCCGCCATACATACTCCCCAAGCCGCCATATAGACCTGCATAGCCTCCCAGGCCTGAATAACCACCCAGGCCGGCATAACCTCCGTATGAATACCCAGGATATCCGCTCATTAATGTGCTGTACTGTGCATAGCCAGGACCGGAAGAAATCAGGATAAGTCCAAAAGCGATAACTGCTGACAAAACCATAGATTTTACACTACCTTTACAAACCATGTTCTTTAACCTCACCTGTTACTGTAACATTAGCATTCGAAATAGTAAAATAGAGAGAAATACCATTACCGCAAAGCCTGTTTGTCCCCATTCGCCAACTCAGCACTCTCCACAAGTCGAGTCTTCATTGGCTTACGTAAAACACCACCTTCCGTCTTCCCTTTAGCATTTCGCCAGGGATAATCTACCTTTGTAAGGCTTACTGCAAGGACTGTCTACTGCATCTTGGAAAAGAAATAATAAATAAATAAATAAGAGTACAGGCAACCTTAATCGACAACTTTTCTGGAATAACAAGGCTCCTTATATTGAGGATATGTATATATGGACGGATACTTTGATTGGCGATAAGAATGGAACCCCAAAGCGGCCCCCCACGTTCCCGGAGCAATTATTTTACTCAAGTTTTAATACAAGACGAAGGATCATCCGTTCGACTTACGGAAAAAAATTAATTTCCCGGCGACTAATCCCTGCTTCCGGGGAAATTATCTTCGGCCCGTGACCGACGGACCCCGGCGAGGTCTCCGATAATGAAAGAGAGGGATATCGAAAATGGAGGAAGCACCCCTGCATTGAAAAAGGAGCTTTGACCGACACATGAACGATCGTTCCCTTCAGTACTATCTGGTAGTACGGCCCCTGTCCGAAGATCCTGCTCAGGTGGAACCGCACCTTGATTCCCTGACTGCTGCGACCGGGCTGGATCGGATGACTTTACGGCAGAAGCTGATCGGGGCTGCGCTGCGGGTCCTGAAGGTTCATCATGAGCAGGCTGCTTTGGAGGAAATGTCCCTGAAGCTGAAATCGTGCGGTCTTTCCTCCGCCGTGATCGGCAAGCACGAGATGGGTGAGGTAAAAAAATATCTTCGCGCCTCGAGCCTCGAAATCAAACAAAAATCCATCACCTTTCTCTCACCCCGCTCTGAAGAGATTCTCTCTCTTGACAGCTCCCGGAATTGCCTCATTGTTCTGGCCACCATGAATTTCAAGCGGCTTCAGGGGAAACGCCTGGTCAGACTGGCCATGAACGCAGGAGGCCCGATTCCTGTGCCGGAGATACTGTCCTATATCTTCCGCAATAACCCTGTCATGGACATCTATGTTGACGGGTTCGATGCACCGATACGAATTGACAGCACGAAATTTAATTTCAGTTGCCTGGGCGAGAACAACAAGTACGCAACCGTTCATAACTTTCCCTCAATCATCAAGGAGATCGGACGGATTTCGCCTTCGGTGATTCTTGATTCCGGTTTTGGAGAAAGCGAGCTGCCCATCCTGAACTGGCTGGAGCAGGCTGACGAGGCACAGTTCAGGGAGAAATTTGCCCTGTATTCCAGCTTTGTCTATCTGGCCTACCAGCGGGGGCTTTTCACCTTACCGGAGACCGTGAAGGGAACCCGGCAAGATGCTGATTCCATAATCAGGGAGATGAACGGGGTCATCTGGGCGGGACCTTTGATGCTGCTCAAAAGCCTTGATCAGCAGCAGCCTGCAACCAGTGAAGAGCCTTCCAGCCGGAAAGAAACCGGCATTCTTCCTGCTCCCCCGGATGGAATCAGGGTTTCTCGCCCCGCGCTGAGTCTGGTTTCCCTGCCCGGTCTGCTCAATTTCCTCCGGATTGACTGGCGATGGGTCAAAACTCTTGGTCCACCCGTTCTGATCTACCCCTTGAGCATGGCTATAATACTCTCCTTCGGCCTGGCTTATGCACTGAAAAGACCGGAACCTGTCTCTCTGGGACTGCTTTCTCTGGGACTTATCCTGTTTATCCATTCCTTTGTCCTTTTGCAGCGAAAGAAAATCATAGAAAACTGCCCAACCAGCAAGATACGCTCAATGCCCATGGGGCAGGTTGAAATCAAGGGGCATGCCCGGCAAAAATATTATCTGAAATCTCCTCATACCCTGACTGACTGCGTTTATTACTCGTATAAAGTCTATGAGAAGGTGCGAAGGAAGGACGAATACCGGTGTGTATTGAAAGAGAGCGCCGACAGCGGTCTTGTTCCCTTTTATCTGGAGGACGAGACGGGAAAGGCTCTTGTCCTTCCCGGTGAGGCCATTATCCATGCCGGGACTTCCCAGACCATGCTGGGGGACCCCCTGGTGAAGATCTTCGGGGCAAGTCCTTCTTGTTCCGGCACCGAGCGGGAAATCGTTGAGACCGTTATTCCTGTCGGTCAGCCTCTCTACGTGATCGGCTTTGCCCGGCGACTGAAGGTAAGCAGTCAGGAAAAGAAAAAGATGCTGATCGAAAAAATCCGCTCTCTGAAGGCGGACCAGGGCCGCCTGAAGCAGTACGACCTTGACCGTGATGGCACGCTGAGTCAGGAAGAGTGGGATGCGGCCAGAAAGAAGATGGAAGAGGACGTGCTGCTGGAAGGACTGAGCGATCAGGAAAGCACGAATGATACCGTAGCTGTCGGCGAAAATCCCCTCGGCGGTCTTTTCTATATTTCGGACAGGGGGGAAGAGCGGATCATCAGATCCATGGCCTGGAAGATACCCCTTGCCTTTTCCCTGGGTATGGCAGGCACGGTCGGCGGGGTCCTTTACCTGATGAAGTTTGTCCAGAATAAAGCTCTGCTGCTGGTCCTGAAAGGGTTCTTCCGCCTGTGAGCAGTGAGGGGAGTAAAGTGGTCAGTGGCCAGTGGTCAGTGGTCAGTTATTAATAAAGACAGTCTGCTGGATTCTACCTCATTTTCCATCCATTAAGGGGGGCTGGATATGGTCAGTACGATAGTCATTGTTGTCTCTCTGCTTCTCATTGCAGCCTTGGTTTTTTACTTTGTGAGCGTATATAACGGCCTGGTTATCGTTAAAAACAACGTTGACAAATCCTGGAGCAATATCGATGTCCTCCTGAAACAAAGGCATGATGAGCTTCCCAAACTGGTCTCGGTCTGCGAGCGGTACATGAAGCATGAGGCAGATACCCTGGAAAAGGTTATTCAGGCCCGTTCGATGATGGCCAGCGCCCGGACCATGGATGATCGGGGGAAAGCCGAGAGCATGCTCACCGGAGCGCTCAAATCGCTCTTTGCCGTCTCCGAAAGTTACCCTGAGCTTAAGGCTGACAAGAGATTCGGCCAGCTCCAGAGCAGGATAACGGAGCTTGAAAACGAAATCGCCGACCGAAGGGAATTCTTCAATGATAGCGTCAATGTCTATAACATCTGCCTGGAGAAGATCCCTGATGTCTTTGTGGCCAGACTTCTGAACTACCAGCCCAGAGACCTGTGGCAGATAAACCCGCAGGACCGGGAGGACGTGAAGGTTGTCTTTTCGTATTGAGGGGAGAGGCAGATTACCCCTCTCTTCGAGTAACAGTTATTTGGTCCATAATCTTAGCTCCAGAAGGAAGTTCACTAAGCCCCGGCCAGTCCCCAGCTCTTGCAGATGCGCTCAAATAATCACTAAACGCTTCACTGGCTTGTCTGTCAGCAATGACTGCATAAATATGGCTCTTCCGTTACTCCTTTGTGCCTCCCTAATACTTGGAGTTCACCTATGGGGAAACCGCTATATATGTGATAGACATCACACCATGGTGACAGGGTAGAGCAACAGTATGGTGGGGCTAAAATGCCTCATCACTGCCATGGGGGAAAAATCAACCAGTCTATCTACTTGGGTAGTTACGGTTTTTCTTTTTGCTTTTGCCTCTCTTGCGTTCTTTTTACAGTGTATGCTATAATAATTACAGGCATATTTTATATTTTATTGATAGAGAATCAAGGCGAAAAGCTGAAATTGGGTATGGTAGAATTCTTAACAAATCCTGTTTTTAAATATGGCATCCTTCCCATAGGGAGTGCGATGTTGGGTATAGCTGTTAAATATGCCAGTAGAAACGACCAATACGCCAAGTTCAGGAAAGAGGATATCGCAGTAGGACTTGACCTGACCCTTACTGCTTGTCTTATGTTTGTCGTTCTTACCACAGATCGTGCAGCGAAATTACTCATTGCAAATCGCGGTTTAGCCGATTTATTAAACAGGCACCCTCTCGATACTGTGGTTGCTGCTGAATTACAGGCAAAATCTCAGTTATTATCCAGTCAGATTGCCAGTTCAGGTTGGGTGATAGCTCTTATGTTTTTAGGTCTTGGCGGATTATCTACAACAGTCAGGAAATGGGGCTGGAATTCGGAAACAGAAATGAATCCCATCATGGGAATTGCCATCCCTTTAATTTTTGGAATAGCAGCAATAATTGGAGTAATGGCTGGGGCAGCTCAATGAAGATTAAATTTAATTCGATGCTGGATTTAATATCGATTGGAGGGGGGGTAGTTTCTTTTGTAGGGTTATTAACGACAATTATCATACGGTTTAAGATGTCAGATAAGGCATTAATTTCAGCAGTCTCTGCTGGAGTATCTGTCTTATTGGCTTTTTTGAGTGGCCTCTATAGTCAACAGTTAAGTAGGGGATTATCTAAATTATCACATATCAAGCGGGTATTCTTATCCTACCCCAGTGATTTTGAAGTATACGCCACGAGAGTTGCTCAAGCTCTGCGTCACAATGGGGCAAAGGTTTGGATTGCCGAGGAGCGTATAAAGCCCGGAGAAAAAATAGAAGAAAAGATTTCTCAAGCTATTGATGATGCAGACAATGTTGTCGTTTTCCTGAGTAAGGGAATATCTCCCAATATGCTCCATGAAATCAATATTGCAAGGGCAAAAAGAAAAAGGATTATTCCTGTACTGCTTGAATCAGTTGAAATTCCGGCTGATATACAAGGTTTGCGATACATAGATCTGCGTGAAAATAAAGAAGATAACCTTCAAGAGCTCGTAAGGGCAGCTAGTTAATAATTCTCGTCGCTCTCATTTATTAGACACCATCCCTATGGTAAGATAGGGCTGATCAAATATGTTAGCCATTATGTCAGCCATCGGATTCATGCTCTGTCATTCCCGCCTACGCTGGAATGACGGGATTGGAGCTTTTGAGAAGTATTTGGTGGGGCAAGAGCCTGGAAGTACCTAAGAGATTTGGTGGACACAAGCCCCACCCTACGTTCAGGGTCACGAAGAGCAATAGCTCAACACCTCTGGGTTTGTATCCCACCGAACACCCTGAATGTAGGGTAGGGCTTGTACCTGCCTGACACCATACACTACCATACCCTGTAGCCCCACCAGATACCTCGAAGTGTCTTACGTCTTTTCCCTGTTTTCCTGGTGCCAGAAAGTATGGTGACTGATAAATGGGAGCGATTCTTGTCAATCATTTTTATTGTACCTTACTCCCGCCCTTCCCCTCCTCACACCCCCAATTGCTGCTGGATCACAGCGGTCAGTTGGCTGGCGAGTCTTTCGGTGGTCTGGGTATCCGGGCCTTCGACCATGACCCGGACCATGAGTTGTGTTCCGGAATAGCGGACTAGAATCCTGCCCTGGTTTCCCAATTCCTCCTTGGCCCTGGTGATTACCTGCTGGATTTGCGGGACCTGGCTTAAATCCACCCTGGCCCGCACCGGTACACCGGTCAGAACCTGGGGGTAGCGCCGCATGATTTTCCCCAGTGCCGACAGCGGCCCTGGCTGTTCGCGGAGCACCTGGAGGAGCCGTAAGGCGACAAAAATTCCATCACCGGTAGTATGCTCACCATCCAGAAAGATAATATGCCCGGAGTCCTCTCCGCCGATGATTGCCCCGCAATTTTGCATCTCCTCCAGCACATACCGGTCTCCGACCTGGGTTTGACGGACCTGAAGGCCCAATTGTTCAGCCGCCCTGAAAAATCCCAGGTTGCTCATGACCGTAGTTACCACCATATTAGAGGGGAGGATTCCTTTTTCTTTGAGATACCGGCCCAGAATCAGGAGCAGATTGTCTCCGCTGAGAATCGATCCCTGCTCATCCACACAGATCAGCCGGTCACCGTCACCGTCGAAGGAAAAGCCTGCATCGGACCGCTGCTCCCTGACCTGTTGAGCCAGCACCGCAGGGTGCATGGCTCCGCACTCGTGATTGATATTTATTCCATCGGGCTGAAAATGACTGGGATTCACCTCAGCTCCAAGTTCCTGGAAGAGGAAGGGAGCGATGAGGCTTGTGGCCCCATTGGCGCAATCCAGGGAAATCCGCATTCCGGACAGGTCGAGGTCGATGAATGAGCACTTCAAAAAATCGAGGTATTGCTGAGCAGCATCTCCCACTTCCAGAATGCGCCCGATCTCCCGTCCGGTCGGATGGGGAAATTCCTCATCCTCATTGTGGATTCTTTGTTCCATCTCCAGTTCCTGCTGATCAGTCAATTTGAAACCATCCGGACCGAATATCTTGATGCCATTGTCTTCCATGGGATTGTGGGAGGCGGAAATGACCACTCCGGCAGCAGCCTTGAGTTTTCTGGTCAGGTAGGCGATACCGGGTGTTGGCAATATTCCGACGCGATAGCAGGATCGTCCGCATGAGCTGATTCCGGCCATAAGGGCAGCCTCCAGCATATCGCCGGAACGGCGGGAATCTTTTCCCACGACGATCCCCTTTCGTTCCGGGTCCAGAGTGACCGCAATTGCCTGACCAACCCGTAAAACAGTCGAGGGGATCATGGGAGAGATATTAGCCACTCCCCGAATTCCATCAGTGCCAAATAGTTTCCTCATCTCGCATTTTCCTCACTCAGGTTCCAGGTAATCAAAGATCAGACATCCGCCCTCCCCAGCCGGGAGCGGATAGCTTCGATGAGGGCATCATCGGACTTGAGAAAAAGCTCGGCCGTGGAAAAGGGGGCCAGGAATTCATCCTGCCAGGGAATATCGAGCTCTGCCAGGGCGTCAACCAGGTCTTCATATTTGGCTCCCAGGGCGGAAACTTTAACTTTCAGGGGAACATCCTCATCAAAGCCGATATGGAAGAGAAGCACCACCTTCTGATGGACACTCTCCCCCTGGGCGGGGATAATCAGCAATTGGGCATTGTCGGATTTACCCAGGCCGATGAAAATCGAATTATTGGTGACAATATTTCGTTTATTACCCCGCAGCCGGGAATCTTTCTCGATCCGGGAGGTAATATTCCGGGAGATTCCACCCCGGTCAATGATCCTGATAGTCGAGTTATCGGTGGGCCTTCCCAGGTAATCCAATTGATTGACTTCATAGAGGGTATAGCCGTTAACACTCCGGATAACAGGTTGCAGCCGTTTCAAGGCAGCCACATTAGAGGGGGCAAACTTTTCGATCGGCAGCCCGATTTGCCGGATAGTTTCAAAAATATGGCCGGTGAACAGCTCCGGCAGGCGGCTGGTTCCGACAGTGACGGTCTTGGCCTGGTGCTTTATGGCATCGATCGGACGGGAAAGCTCGTTAATGGCCTGATCCAGGGCCTTTCGCAGCAATTGCAGGCAGCAGCTGATACCTCCCCCAAACTGGAAATCCCGGTCAAGATCAGTAATCGGCAATTTCCCGCCGGCATATTTGAGCAGCAGGATCAGATTGGCCACAGTGTTCGGCTGAACGGCGGCATTGAATACTCCGCAGCAGTTTTTCTGATGCAGGAGAAAGGCGGACTCACTGACCAGATTCTGGAAATTCAAATCAAAAACGATTTCCAGCGGATTTCGGCCTGCACTTTCAAGCTCGACTATTTTCTGGTTAATCGCCTGCCGCGAGTTTCGGAGGAAATTCGCTTCCTCATCGATGTGCAGGGCCGCAAAATACCCCCACAGATGCCCGACCAGGGTGTTGAGAATCGGAGACAGCCGCTCGCTCGTCCGGGGGACTTCTATCAGCGAGTCAGCACAGGACTGAAACCGCTGCTCGCCCTCATTGGCAATGATAATAGTCGTGGCCTTATGCGCCTTGAAAATGGCTACATCTTTAATAATGTCTCCCAGGACAACTTCACGGCTTCCTGCGGCACAGACTAAAACCAGCGGCTCGGCTGAAAGGTCGATATGCTTGCGGTCCTCGACCACATCCGCAGGCAGGGTCTTGTAGCACAGCTCGCTGAGCTTGATGCGGATTTCATCAGCCGCAACCTTATTCGGTCCGCTTCCCACGACAGCCCAGTGCCGTTTTGATAAGGCCCACTTTTTGGCCGAGGCGGCGATCATCTCCTGCCGCTCCTGGAGGACCTGAGTCATCAGCCGGGGAAGCCGCTTCAACTGTTTGACTTCCTGAATCAGATATTCATCGGGCCGCAGTCCCATGAGTTGCGCAAAGCGAATGCCCAGGAGATACCCGGCCACAATCTGGGAGTAAAATGCCTTGGTGGAGGCCACCGACATCTCGATATCCCGTCCGTCACTGGTGTAGAAGACCCCATCGACCTTGTAGGTGATGTCGGAATCCCGCCGGTTGACAATGGCCAGGGTGTAAGCTCCGGCCCCTTTGGCCATATCGACCGCTTTATTGGTGTCCGTTGTAGTGCCGGACTGGGTAACCGCGATTACCAGGGTATCGGTCATACTGCCGTCAAGACAGAATCCGCTCAACTCGGAGGCCTTCTGCTCGGCGATGTGAATCCCGGAATTGCTCAGATATTCCCGCAGCAGCATGGCGATGCCACTGGCCGCAATGCCTGCCGTACCCTGTCCAACCAGATAAATATGTTTGATGTGCCGGTCTTGCAAAGCCTGTTCGATCCGGGCGGGAATAATCTCTTCACCCAGATTGAAAACGAGCTGCTTTGATTCGGCAGCACAGTCTTGCTCCGACACCAGGTCAACCTTTCCCCGGATCGTCTTTTGTACCGACTGGGGGGACTCGGAGATTTCCTTGAGAAAATAGTGAAAGAACCCCCGGCGATCGATGTCCCTGGTCGTGATTTCGGTGGACTGGATGTTTTTCTCCGAAAGATCGAGAGGAACGCCATCGTAGCTCATGGCCATGATTCCATTTAAACTTCCCGAAGCATTGGCATTGAGAATGAAAATCTGACCCTGGGTTTTGGCATTTCCCGGAATCCGTTCTTTTTCACCATCCATCTTGATGAACCGCGGGGTCTCTTCAACAAACCCGTAGATTTCGGAGGCCGGGAAATATCCCTCCTCACCGAGGCCGACAAATATGGACTGGCCGCTTCCGCGTAATGCCAGAAACAGCCGGTCAGGCTCAAGATCACTCTGCAGGGCAATGGCATGCGAGCCTTCAAAATCATTGACCGCCCTCCGGAAAGATTCGGCCAGGTCATACCCCTCACGCAGATAGCTTTCCACCTGGAGGGGAATGATCTTGGTGTCGGTAGTGATCCGTTCGCTGATGCAGCAGCCCGCATTTTTTTGCTCCCAGCAGGTTTTCAGCTCCGCATAATTATCGATATCCCCATTGAGAACTGCCTGGAGACTGCCGATTGGCCGCTGATAATGCGGGGAGATGAAGTCAGAAATCACTTCATCCCTCAGGATGTCCTCACCCGACGAGCGGCTTTTCCTATGATAGGCACTATTAACCGGATGGCAATTCTCTTCGCTGATCATCCCGACGGATGCCCAGCGGGTATGGGCAATGGTGTTGGTGAAAATTCCTTTCTCCTGCAGAGCAAGGTGAAAGATGGGGTCCTGGGTGATTGTCCGGCGCAGGAAGGCTACGTTATCTCCCAATTTGCCGATCTCGGCTGCGACCTTGAAGGTAAAGGTCAGGGTTTGGGAAGAGCAGGAAATGTGGCCGTTCAAAAGATCGCTGATCCTGGTGCGCTCCTTCATCTGTTTTTCCAGACCCTGGTGCTTGATTTTACCCTGAAAATCGGAAAGAGCCGCTGAATCGGGGAAGGTGATCATGACCGAAATACCGGCTGAATCACGGCCTCGGATTTCGAGCCGGTCGAGGTTATTCAGGATGAAGTTAACCTTGCGAAGCTCCTGAACGAGCTGAGGTGAAGGCTGGACATCTTCCTTCTGGCCAAGTAAATCTTTCACCCGCTCGATATTAGCCGCGATTTCACTCTCGATGCTCCAGATGATATCTTTCAGGGTAACCAGATTATTATTGATCAGCTCGAGCAGACTTGAGGGAATTCGGACTCCCTCTTTTTCCATCACCCGCTCTTCTCTCTCAACAATGGCTTTCAGGTTTTGACTTTGCTGAAGGAAATTTTCCCGGATGGGTGTGTGGGTGAAAAGGCTGAAAAAGATCGATGACTGCTTGGCTTGCTGGAGCAGGTGGTCAAGTTCCTTGACCAGGTTACTGTGCAGATGCACCCATGGGGGAGAAAACCCATCTGACTGAAGGCTCTGCCCCTCCAGATTTTCAACCAATACCCGGATTTGATCGACCAGCCGCTCGGCCTGGGGAGGCTCACTTTTTTTCCGAAATTCCAGAATACCCACCAATCCGCAGCCCAGCAGGTTCGGATTACAGGGAAAGAGGACAATGGCCGGGTGGGAGAGATGCTTTGGACATCTAACCCAATAAACCCTTGGTACATACTTTGCAATGAATTTTCTGGCGAACTTAAGCATTCGTCGTATCCCGCCTTTCGATCAGATGTTGATCCTGTTTGACTTTTACGATGACAGAAGGAGGGTAATAACCCCGCAGGGTACTGTTTGGATATGCTAAAACGTTTTGGCCTACGATAGTGCCTGGCGCCGTTACCGTATTGCATCCGGTCTCAACGCCATCCCCTAAAATTGCGCCCATCTTGCGAAGTCCCGTCTGATACTGTTTACCCTCTACGGTCACCGTGACCGGAGAGGAAAAAACCTTCAGGTTTGCCAGCTTTGTCCCGGCACCGAGGTTAACTTTGCCTAAAATGCTGTCCCCGATGTAGGAAAAATGTCCGGCTTTGGAATCTCCCAGGAGGATGGAATGCTTTACTTCCGTCGTATGCCCGACCACACATCGGGAGCCAACCAGGACATGCCCACGGATGTAAGCTCCCTGGCGGACCTCGGTGAAATCGCCAATAATGGTCGGCCCCATGATAAGAGCACCGGGCTCGACAACTGTTCCCTGGCCGATCGAGATACTCGAGTCCAGAAAGATCGATCCGGCATACAGGATGCTTGCTTCAGGGCAAGGCATGTTGTCAAGAAAGACCTTTGGAAGGTTCCCTGCCGATCTCTCAACCTGAAAGCCCTGATCGAATACTTTCCCCTGGTATACAATATACGTTTTCGGCAGTACGCCCAGGGGAAGATCGCCCAGATTGGGCTGAAGATAATCAGAAATGAAAGATTTCAGTTTTTTCAATGGATTCCAGACCTCTTCCTCTGGCGGGAAGAGGTCGGGAAATGGGAAATTTGCTATATTAAAAAAATTTTTTACTTCCACCATAGATTAAAGAGAGTAATATTGCCGATAAGATAATGGAGGCCGTTTCCATTCCTCTCAGCATAGGGAAAAGTTTTTGCCAAAATACTGCCTAAGTAGGTGACTGTCCTGCAAGAATAAACAGTTACATAAAGATATCTTCTGGTTTGCACGATTTATGTAGAACACACATAAACCCTGCTTCCATTACCGCGAATGATATAACTTTTTTCCAGGTCTGTCAAAAAAAACTTGGTGGAGGGAGAGCGCAAGGACTATTTTTCAGCCGAAATTAAGACTAGACTTTAATCTTTTCTCATTCAAAAAAATTTTAAAACTAATCTATTGACTTTTGAGGTATCGATCACTATGATGAATAAGTTTACAGGTAATTATAAACAACTGTACACCTTAGGGGGATGGACTCTATGAAAATTGCCTTGTTTTCCTGGGAGTCCCTGCACTCGATCAGTGTCGGAGGTGTAGGGAACCATGTGACGGAGTTGGGAGCGGCTTTAGAAAGAAAAAAGCATGAAGTCCACATTTTTACCAGGATGGGTAACAACCAGCCTCACTATGAGAACATCCATGGAGTTCACTATCACCGGTGTCCTTTCTCCCTCAATCCAAACTTTATTGAGGAAGTCAAAGAAATGTGCCGGTCTTTTGTCCATCATTTTCTGCAAACCGAAGATCACATCGGGCATTTCGATATTATTCACGCCCATGACTGGCTGGCTTCAAACAGCATGATCTGGCTGAAAGCCGGCAAGGGGGTGGGGAAAAAGATGGTCTTCACCCTGCATTCAACCGAATATGGACGATGCGGAAATCATTTCTGGGGAGGGAATTCAGCCCTCATCCGGGAGCAGGAGCGTCAAGCGGTTCATCATGCCGACCGGGTGATCACGGTTTCCAACCAGTTGAAAAACGAAGTCATGTGGATGTACAATGTTCCGGACTGGAAAATTTCCGTTATCTACAACGGGATTAATGTTCATAACTTCGATGGCTGGGTTGATCCGGGCGAGATCAAGAGGCAGTATGGAATCGGGCCTCTTGATCCCACTGTCCTTTTTGTCGGACGAATGACTTATCAAAAGGCCCCTGACCTCCTGATCGAATCCATCCCCTATGTTTTACGCTACTATCCTGCAGCCAAGTTTGTCTTTGTTGGAGATGGCGACATGAAAATGCATCTTGAGCGCCGTGCCCACCAGATTGGAGTGGCTCACGCTACCCGGTTCCTGGGATACCGCTCCGGAAACGATCTCTATAACCTGTATAAAGCCTGTGATTGCGTCTGCATTCCCAGCAGAAACGAGCCTTTTGGGATCGTAATCCTTGAGGCCTGGGGTGCAGGAAAGCCAGTGATCACGACAGTCAACGGCGGCCCATCCGAATTCATCTGGCATGATGTGACAGGATTGAAAATCTATGATAATCCAGACTCTATCGCCTGGGGCATTGGAACGTTATTCGCAGATTTTGAACACGCCCGCTGGATGGGGAAAAACGGAAGAATTGCAGCCGAAAAGGGATTTTCCTGGGACAGCATCGCCGATAAAGTGATCGATGTTTATAGTAGCTGATTTTCAGGTCAAACTGCTGCTAAAAAATTTATCACCTCCTGGAATCAAACATCTACTTTGACTTCTCTCCTTGACCCAAGGGCTCCCTCTTCCGCACGATGAGGGTTCAAAGAGCCAGCCGGGTCTCAGGGTGAATTCTTGCCCGGGTCAAGGGGGGAACCATAATCGGTACGTTTCATTGTCCTTTTTCAGATCTTTTCTCCGAAGGGACCTTGATGTTATTGCAAATATAGACGCAGACAAAGCTCATTAAAGCAGGCAGGAGAAAATAGACAAAATCCAGACGGTCAAGGTAATGCATGTGGGCTACCTCCCTAGAATGAATGAAGCAAGTTGTTAAACACTCCCCTGAATGTGGAAAACCCTCTGCCATTCCAGAAAATGCATTTTCTGTACCTCCTCTGGAAAGATTGCTCAAACCTCGTGAGAACCCTTTTGGGTACAAAGCGATCCAGTTTTCGGATATGCCCCTGGTCAATGAGATTTTCGGTGAAGAGTCTATTCCAATATGAAACAGTTTCTGGTGGTCTGAGATGGTAAGGCCTTATATCTCAAGTAATTAACCAGCGTGGATCTATCTTGAAATGCCCCGCCGGTATGGAGGGGCATTCAGGACATCCATAGAATTCCGGTAATTTTTCCCCATACACGGGAGAAATACCTGGATGGAGTTCCCTGGCTTGTCATCTCATTTTGAGATCAGAGCCCAGAACTGCTCCTGGTTCAGGAGATTTGGCATGAGGTAATCAGGCTCACAGCAGGCCAGATCACCCAATGGGGTGGACCCTGTGGCTACTGCTATCACCCTGACTCCGGCTGTCCGGGCACAGCGGATATCATGAGGAGTATCGCCGATAACAAAAATCCTCTCGGGGGGAACACACTCCCCCGCATATTCACGCCCCCTGTCTACTGCCAGTTTGGCAATCTCGCCCCGGTCTTCAGCATCTGAGCCAAACCCGCCAAAGGGGAAGAATTGTTTCAGGTTGGAACGGGTGAGCTTGATGCTGGCTCCCTCCTCCCAATTTCCAGTCAATAGCCCCAGAAACAGGCCGGATATCCGCCTGCCATGTTCGAGCAGGGGAAGGATACCAGGAAGAAGACGGTAGCTGGGAGATGTCTCGACCTCAGTCACCAGATACCGCAGGTAGATATCTTTTAATTCCTCGATTTCCGCAGCCTCCGGTTCCCGGTGCAGCTTTTCCCGGAAAACTTCCCGGACAATGGCCGGATCGGTCTTGCCGTCCGGTCTGATCGATTCCATGACCTTCTTGATCCCGTATTTTTCCTGAAAAGCCCGGTTTAAAGCCCGATTCCCCGCACCTCCGGAAATGAGCAGAGTACCGTCAATATCAAAAAGGAGAATAGTTTTTGAACTGTTCATCTACTTATCCATCGTTGTCTCAAATTTGATCCATTTATTTGTTCAGTTAGTAACCATATACTGTTCACTTTATGGGCCACTGTTGCCAAAATTTGAACCTTACCATCCGCCAGCGCCAAGAAAAAATTATTTCCCCTGACTGATCATCTCCTTGGCTCTCGAATACACCTGGTAAAATTTGGCATAGTTCGAAATTTCCTGCTGCACTACTGCTCCCAGTCCCTTATCCTCCCGTATCTTCCCCTGGTCAACCAGAAGATTGGCGCTCAGGGAGAAAGCCTCAAGGGGGTCAAGGTGTTTCACTCCCCTGCCCAGTAAGACCACAAAGGTATGCCGTCTCAGGGTCATGGACATCTGGGCCAGTTCCCGGCATACCGGGCTCTCGCTCAAGCGTGCTCCCTGAAAGCCATCCTCCAGGACGATCACCCGGTAGGGTGTGCCCTTGATCTGCTCCAGGGCCTTGTCGGCCAGGGTACAAAGGTTCACCTGGTAGCCGAGATCCTCCAGCATTCTCACCATCTCCTGCTGACTGCCTCGATCATCCACACATACTAAAGCCTGTCCATTCGGTGTTTCGCTCATGGTTATCGTAACCTCTTCTCATAATCCCTGTCAAGGGAAAGTCCTTCGATATCGGTTGTCTTTTCTCCCCGTGCCCCCTTGATTGAATCAATTCCCCGCGAAACAACACTGCGGTGGGAAGCATACGCCAGGGCCGTCTCTTCGGTCACTACTCCCTGGCCGTAGAGGGAGGCGATGTGGTTGTCAAAGGTTTGCATTCCGAATGCCTTGCCGTCATTGATAATATCCTGAAAGGTTTTCCCTTCGGATTCACCGTTTAAAATTACTTCCTTGATACGCAAATTACTGCCCATAATCTCCAGTGCCGCCACCCGGCCTCCCCCGACCTTGGGCAGGAGCCGTTGACACACGATCCACCGTATGGTTTCGGCCAGCCGGATGCGGATTTGTTTTTCTTCCTCCTGCTCGAACATGCCGACAATACGGCTGATGGTCTGGCCTGCATCGACCGTATGCAGGGTGCTCAGCACCAGGTGCCCGGTTTCGGCAGCTCCGAGGCCGATTTCCACCGTCTCCCGGTCCCGCATCTCGCCAACCAGAATGACCTTGGGAGCCTGCCGGAGGGCAGCCCGCAATCCGCTGGCAAAGCGGTCAAAGTCCATCCCCAGCTCCCGCTGGTTGAAGGTTGCTTTCTGGTGGCTGTGGACAAACTCGACCGGGTCTTCCAGGGTAATGATATGCACGGATTTCTGCCTGTTGATGATGTTGAGCAGGGCAGCCAGAGAGGTCGATTTTCCAGACCCCGTAGCACCGGTAACCAGAATAAGCCCGTTTTTTTCCTCAGCCATTTTATGGAATACGGGGGGAAGGTTGAGGTCTTCCACCGTAGGTATCCTGGTTTCGAGCTTTCGCAGGACGATGGAATAGGATCCTCGCTGGGAAAAAATGTTGACCCGGAACCGGGCCATTCCTTCCAGGGAATAGGAAAGGTCGCAGGACCCTTCCCGCAGCAGGGTTTCGGTAAGCCGCCAGTCTCCCTTGACCAGCATCAGGGCCAGCGTCTCGGTCTGGTACGGGGTAAGTTGCGGCAGGGGAGGATCAAACTCTACCGGCACAAGCTGCCCCGATGATTCCACCTGTGGCGGCTTGCCAACCGTCAGGTTAAGGTCAGAGACATTCTTATGAGACGTCAGCATGGTAGTCAGGATCCGGTCCAATTCCCGTTTGGTCAATTTTCGTCCCTCCTCTTTCTTACACCATGTCATCCGGCGGGGTTTTCAGGAAAGGTTCGAATTTGGCTTTCTGGACACATTTCATGTAAGCCTCCTCCGGACTGATCATCCGTTTTTGCAGAAAGTTCATAATGGCATCATCCAGGGTCTGCATGCCAGCCTGCTTCCCGGTCTGGATAACCGAGGCCAATTGAAAGGTTTTCCCCTCCCTGATCAGGTTCCCTACTGCATAGGAGCAGATTAAAATCTCAAGGGCAGCGCAGCGGCCTTTGATATCGATCCGTTTGAACAGGGTTTGGGCTACCACGGCTCTCAGGCTTTCGGACAGGGTGGTCCGGATCTGAGACTGCTGGTTGGCCGGGAATACGTCGATAATACGGTCTACAGTTTTTGTCGCGCTCTGAGTATGCAGGGTGCCAAATACCAGGTGGCCGGTGGAAGCAGCTTCCAGGGCCAGGGAGATGGTTTCAAGATCCCGCATTTCACCCACCAGAATAATGTCCGGGTCCTCGCGCAGGGCACCCCGCAAGGCAGTGGCAAAAGAGCGGGTATGGGTCCCGACTTCCCGGTGATTGACGATGCACCCTTGACTCTGATGAACAAATTCAATGGGATCTTCGATCGTGATGATATGGTCCCTGCGATTCCGGTTGGCATGATCGATGATAGCGGCCAGAGTGGTTGATTTTCCACTCCCCGTAGGGCCGGTGACCAGGACCAGCCCTTTATTGAGCATGGCCAGTTTTTTGACTACCGCAGGCAGGCCCAGTTGCTCGGCGGTTAAAACCTTGGAGGGAATCTCTCTGAAAACCGCCCCGACTCCATTTTTCTGCATGAAAAAATTGACCCGATATCTGGCCAGGCCGGGAATCTCATAAGCGAAATCGATATCCCCCGTCTCTTCGAAGAGCTTGACCTTCTCCTCAGGGGCAATCTCGTACAGCATGGAACGCAGGTTGTCATTATCCAGAACATCGAACTTGACCCGTTCCATGTCACCCCGAATACGCAGGATAGGCTGGGAACCAGCGACCATGTGCAAATCCGAAGCTCCCTGCTCATGCATCAGTTTAAAAAAAGCATCGATTCTGGCCATGATTTCTCCTTAGCAGACAGAATTCAGAATTCAGGAGACAGGAGTCAGGAGTTAAGAGTTAAGATAAGCCGATTTTTCATTCTGAATTCTGAATTCTGGATTCTGGATTCTGACTCCTTACTATAGCTTTTCGCCGAATCCCTGCCGACATTCGAGGATTTCGGTAAATTTTCACATTATCAGTTTTTGAACGAAGATTCGACAGCCCGCGCCGATCATAATGTAGAGAGATGCAAATTTGGGGACTTACAGTTTATCTTCACTCCCTGCTGGTTTTTCAGTGCCTTAAAGAGCCCTGCATACCCCAAATCCAATCAGTTGCCATCTGACCTGATGTTTCACAGAGGAGCTTATTTTTTATGGACGTAAGCAACACTCAAACATCCTATCTGGCCACTACCCGCAGGGTCTTTCTCAATATTTTCACGGGTGGAATCATCGGAGGGCTGCTCAGCCTGTTTCTTTATCCAATCGTTCGGTTTCTGATTCCACCTCAGGGGAACTCCCAGGACCCGGATGTGGTTCAAATCAATGGAGCCGAGATCCCCGTGGGAAGATCCAAAGTCATCAATTATAAAAATACCCCGACTATTATCATCCGCAACGGGCAGGATATCGTTGCCCTCACGGCTGTCTGTACCCATCTGGGATGCATCGTTCAATGGGATGAAGTCAGCCAGGAAATCGTCTGCCCCTGCCATGCCGCCAAATATGATCTTAACGGAAACGTGAAATCCGGTCCCGCCCCAAAGCCGTTGACGCTTGTCAAGGCCAGAATAGTTGACGATAAAATTCTTGTAGGGGAGGCTTAAGTCATGGCAACCCTGATATCAGAGCCCAGACAGAAGAATATGACAGAAGAACCCAGGAAGAATAAGAAGTTAAATCATCCGGCAGGACTGAAAGAGATACTTCACTGGTTTACCCCGGCAGGGTTCAGAGAAGATGTGCTGAAAAGAAGACTGGGAATGGGTGATGAGCTGCTTTTGAGCATCGAGCGGAACCTGCACCCCAAGAAAAAGATCCACTTCGGTGCCTATACGGGGTGGATCGTGGCTTTTCTCTTTATGATGGAATGCATCAGCGGCGTCTTTCTGATGATTTATTATCATCCTACGGTAGCCGAAGCATTTGAAAACGTCCGCTATATTACCAATATCGTACCCTACGGCTGGCTGATCCGGGGGGTCCATTTCTGGGGCTCGCATCTGATGATCGGCCTGACCTTCCTGCATCTTCTTCAAACTTTCATCAGAGGGGGATATAAGCCTCCGCGGGAAATTGTCTGGATATCCGGGGTGGTATTACTTCTCCTCGCCCTGGCCTTTGGGCTCACCGGCTACCTCCTGCCCTGGAATCAGATCTCATACTGGGCTTCGACGGTTGTTACCGAAGTGCCGATGGCCTTCCCGTACATCGGGCATTGTCTCAAGATTATTGCCCGTGGCGGGGAAAATGTCTCGCAGGTGACCCTGACCCGGTTTTTCACGCTGCATGTGACGGTTTTACCTGCTCTAACCACCCTCTTTCTTGTCGTTCACTTTCTGCCGATCCGAAAGTACCTTATTCCCAAGGACCTTATTACCCATGCCATTGCCATCCTTCTCTGCTTTGCCCTGCTGATTTCTCTGGCTACGCTTTCGCCCGCTCCCATCCATGAGAAGGCCGATCCGTATCACACTCCGAAGCGGGTTAAAGCCGAGTGGTATTTTCTGGCCGGGCAGGAAGTTCTGGAACTGGCGGGAAGCCTGGAATTTATCGGCAGTTGGGCGCCAAAGCTCCTTGGCGTACTCTTTCAGATCGGAGTTATCGCCATTCTCTTTCTCATTCCCTTTCTTGATCGAAATCCAGCTCATAACCCCAAGAAGAGGCCGCTGGCCATGGCCTTTATCAGCCTAAGCTTTGTATGTTTCATCTTTCTCACTCTTTTTGCCAAGTTCAGGTGATCTCTATGAGAAAATATCCCCTCAAAGCAGCCATTGCTCTTGTTCTCCTTTTCATGCTCCTCATCCTTTCCCAGAGTCTGGGGAGGGTGAGGGCGAGCATGGCCCAGGACACACAACAGAATGAAGCAAGCACAGCCACCCCGAATGGGCAAAGTGTGCCCAGGAAGCGAAAACGCAGGAGCAGGCAGATCACCTGCATTGTCTGTCATACGCAACTGGGGCAGGACAAGGCCGAATGGGTCAAACAATGGCAGGACAGTGTTCATGGAAAAAATAATGTCACCTGCCCGGCCTGCCACGGAGGAGACCCCAGTTCCTTCAATAAACCCAAGGTCGAGGGAACAGGGTTTATCGGAAAACCCACTCGGTTTGATATCCCGGAATTTTGCGGCCGATGCCATTCAAACCCTGCCTGGATGCGGCAATATAATAAGCGTGTGGATCAGTTGTCACAGTACAGGACCAGTAAGCATGGCAAGACGCTGTATGAAAAAAACGATCTCAAGGTGGCAGTTTGCGTGGATTGTCATGGACGGCATGATATTGCAAAAGTAACCGAGCACAATGCCCTGGCTAATCATAAAAATATTGCCGGAACCTGTGCCAAATGTCATGGCAATGCAGACTATATGCTGCCTTACGGCCTTCCAACCAATCAGCTCAAGGCCTATTACAACAGCTATCATGGCATGATTATCCAGGGCAAGGTGGATGGAAAGAACAGTTCCCTGGTCCCATCCTGCCCGGACTGCCACAGTGCTCACGGGGCCAAACCGGCAGAGGTTTCCGAAGTAGCCAACGTGTGTGGAAACTGTCACATGAATACCGCCAAGTTTTTCTCCGAAGGAGGCCATAAAATCGCCCTGGAAGAGCAGAATAAACCCCGGTGTATCGATTGTCACAGCCACCATGAAATCCGCTATCCCACAACCGAACTTTTCGCCGGTGAATCTCTTCACCATTGCGGATTTTGCCACTTGACCAATTCAAAGGAATATCTTAAGGGGATACGGCTGAAAGAAGCTATCGAGAACACGAACCTGGAAATCAATCGAGTGGAAGAAACCGTCCTGGCTCTTCAGGAAACGCCGGGACTCGACGTCATGGATCTGAAAGAAAGCCTCCTGGAAGCCCGGCGAAGCGTCCTGGAAGCCATACCAAGGACCCACTCTCTCAATGAAGACGAAGTAACCAAGTATACAGACAAAGGCATGGCTACTGTCAAAAAAATCAAACAGGACGTAGATAACATGAAAGAGGAGTTCATTACCCGGAAAAAAGGCCTCTTTGCAGCCTTGATGGTCATCTTCTTCCTGATTTGCTTTCTGCTCTATAAACGATGGCTCCTGGAACTGAAAGAGGAAGAGCCGGTTTAGTAATACCGGCTTATTCCCGCAAGGTCATGTATCGTAAGGTCCCTCTCCACCTGCTTATGTACCCGGATAACTATCGGTAGGATCGATGAAAAAAATACTTATCCTGGAAGACAGCTCATTAATAGCCAATGCTATCAGGGAAAAGGTCGGTAAAAATAATTTTCTCGAGTGTGATACCGCTTCAAGCCTGACTGAAGCCAAGTATAAAATTGAAGATAATCTGGAAAAATATTTCCTGGGTGTCATTGACCTGAATCTTCCCGATGCTCAAGGTGATAAAACCGTTGACTATTTCCTCTCCAAGGGCATTTCCCCCATTGTATTTACCGCAGAGTATAGTGATGAAATCCGTGACCGGATCATCTCAAAAAAGGTAATAGATTATATTATTAAAAGTGATGAACGGTCGATGGATTATCTTGTTTACATCATCGAAAGGATATATAAAAATCAGTTCATAAAAGTCATGGTCGTGGATGACTCGAGTTTATCCAGACAATATCTTACCGATATTCTCAAGGTACAGAAATTTATCGTGCTGGAAGCCAGAAACGGATTCGAAGCCCTCACCCTGCTGGTGCAGAATAAAGATATCAAGCTGATAATAACTGACTTCATGATGGATAAGATAAATGGCTTTGAGCTGACCCGGAAAATCAGGCGATATTATTCCTCAAAACAGCTTGCCATCATCGGAATCTCAGCATATGGTTCAGTTCCTCTCTCGGTAAAATTTTTAAAGAGCGGTGCAAACGATTTTATTACAAAACCATTTGTGGAAGAAGAATTTTGCCTCCGAATCAGGCAAAATATCGAAATTCTGGAGCAATTTGAGCAATTGGACGCTTATAAGAGATTATCTCATGTTGATTATCTTACTCAGGTATATAATCGCTGCTTTTTTTTTGAGATAGGGAATAAGATTTTTGAAAACGCCAAAAGAAAAAATGTGGATATTACTACGGTCATGCTGGATATCGACCATTTCAAATCAATCAACGATACTTATGGACACGATATTGGTGATCTGGTTCTTAAGCATGTGGCTCAAATTCTATCAAAAAACTTGAGAGCCACCGATATTCTTGCCCGATATGGAGGAGAAGAATTTTGTATTTTAGCAATTAATCTAAAAAAAGAGAATACTCTTGAAGTTTTTGAAAGACTTCGCTTGCGTATTGAACAGTCAAAACTCGAAGTAAAAAACAGCAAAATATCCGTATCCGTTTCTCTTGGTGTGACTACAAGGATTTTTGATTCCCTTGAAAGCAATATAAAACATGCTGACGACCTTCTGTATAAGGCCAAACAGCAGGGACGAAACTGCGTGGTTGTTGATTAGGCATTATCACAGTTTCTGGTGCTATCCCATAACTCCATGTAATCGTTAATAGATTAGGAGCGATTTTAAGGGCACAAGGTAAATCCAGCTCGCTCAAAATGCTGATCGAAAGAAAATACTCGCTTGAGCTTCCTTTTGTCCATAAGGACAAAGGACAGGCAGTCAGTAAAGCTGACTCCCTGGTCTGCATATTTTTCAAAAAGATCAATAGCCATGAGTTCTTCCTCTTGGCCGGAACGGAGGATGACCAGCAAAAGATAATGGTCATGATTTCGGGCGAGATCTTCAGGGCCCTGGTCATGGAAGACAGCATCATCAGCAAATAGGGGATCATCCTTAAAATACCCCTCCGGATTATTTAATATCACCTCCAAGGATTCACGGATAAGCTCACCAAGGGATATCCCCTTCTGATTAGCTTTTTGAATCGCTTTCGTCTTTAACTCCGAAGGCAACATAATAGTTGTCCTTTTCATATATTTGCTCCTTTCTGGAGTATTACTTAGGCATATACATAATAACACCGCCATAACAATTTGCCAAAGCAGGAAAAGGGTCGGATCAGGAGGGAAGAGAATAGTTACGATATTACCATAAAAACCACTTTCCGCTCATGCAGACGTATACGACCAAAACGGCATTGGAGATGCCATGAGCTATCATGCAGAGCCGTAAATCCTTTTTCATGACCAGAAAAGAGTTTAGAAGCAGGGCATAGATCAGGGCTACTATCCATTCGTTATGCGATAGTGCGAATAATATGGCTGATCCCCAAAAGGCAAAGGCCGTGTACATGCCTACAGTAACCCGCTCAATGTCAGGATTGATAATATAGCGCCAGAGAAACGAGCGGATGAATAGTTCCTCAAAAATGGGTACGATAACGACAGAACCAACAAAGCGGACGAGAAAAAAAAGTATCTTGCTGCTCTCTCCCAATGAGCTGAGATCAACCCCTTTTCTCGATCCTCCCACCAGACCAAATATGCCATCTGTTGCAGTAAATCCGGCAATATAATGGTAGGGTAAAATCCAGATGACAATTCCAACAAGACCTACCAGGAGTGCCAGGAGAAAATCGGGAAAAGTGATCCTCGCCCCTTTCACCTCCTGGTATTTATCCCGATAGACCCACAGGAGCACGGCGGTGACAGGGTAAGCGATAAAAGTACCATAATAAAGGCCATTGGAAAAATTACCGGCAAGAGTGATAATTCCCAGGAAAGCGAAATAAGGCAAAATATAAGGAGGGTAAATGGACAGCTTGTTATCCGGTTTAGTTGGCATGTGGTTTCCTGTTTCTTTCTGGCTTGGAAAATATTCCTGTGCTTAAAGGACTCTCTTGATTTTATTCACCCCCGCCTAACATCCCCCCTCAAGGGGAAGGAACTGAGGAGAATAACATTGTGGCTTATATGACTCATAAAAAAATAAAAGGGATCACCTGCTACTATGCTGAAGAAAGAGAATGGAGAGAAGGAAAATCTCGTCGTAAATGGCAAAAATACCTTGGTCCTTTATCAAAAATCATAGCCGCGATAGATGGTACCCAAGAGAAGCCACAGTATGCGGAAATATTTGAACTTGGTTGGCCTCCTGCTTACTTTAGCATAGCTCAGGAGTTGAAAACAATAGAAATTTTTAACCAGGTCTTGTCAAAACGTCGGCAAGGATTAAGCATTGGCTTTTATTTAATTCTGGCTGCGGTTAATCGGGGGGGTGAACCGGTAAGCAAACGTTCCATGTGGAACTGGTTTTCCAACTCTACGGCAGATCGACTATGCACTCTTTTGCACGAGGAAGGATCATATCCCCTTGTATTTCGATGTGTTTGAGGGTAATAGGCATGACTCAAAGGAGTTTGGAATAATTATCGAGAAATTTCAGAAGAGGCTCTTGGCTACAGCCAGGTTCAAGTGATGCAGAGAATTTTCTTTATCGGTGGCTATGGAAACCCGTTTACCACTGAGGCCTTGCATACACTGCCTAGTTTGTTCATCGGGGGATGGGGGGATTTCCATCTTTTATTCACGAGCAGCCTGTCGGGAGGAAAGTAGCGAAAAAAACCTCTTTCTGGCGATAA
This sequence comes from bacterium, assembly GCA_040755755.1. NCBI lineage: Bacteria > bacterium. Next base: position 89,199 of record JBFLZW010000013.1, read on the forward strand.
GATTCATGTCTTATATTGAGAGGGGGGCAAAAAGGTTTTTTGCCCTTTGAGGATAATGGAAGGAGGGTTAAAGAATGCGTTGGGAAAAGATTTTACCATTTCTTGTCGGACTGGGGATGATGGTTCTCCTGGTTTTCGGTTATATGCCCATCCATTCTCCTGTTCTGGGCCTGGTTGTGAATGATGTCAAAGGGCCTATTACCGTAGTCTCGACCAATCCCGGTCCTAAGACCGGCAAAGCCGTATCCACGACTATCCTGGGCCTTGTTGCCAGCGGAGATTCCGGCATAGAAGCAGCAGCGAGAAATGGCGGGATTACTAAAATTATGACCGTTGATTGTGACTCGTGCAATATCTTGGGGATTTATACACGCTTTACCACTACCGTTACGGGAGAATAAACCGGTTCCCAGGAGCCACGAAGTAATTCGGGTGCTCCCTGACCACGTTCTTTACAGTGAGGTTGCCCCGTGGATCACGGCCTTGATCTCCAGAAACATCTCTTTCTGCCGGAGGGAGAGGAGAAGCTCATGCATCTCCTCCTGGTAGGAGGCAGAGGCCAGCAGTTCCACGAGCCCCAGGGAGCCGTCCAGTGTCCGAAGGACAGCTATGTCACCATGACCTTCCATCAGGCCGTTTAAGAAGCAAATATCGGCAGGTTTGATGAGGGCTACAATACGCAGGCACCCCTCTTGCGGCTGAACTTTTTCAACCGTATCTGAGGGCTGGACAGGAACATCGGAAAAGAGGACAACTTGCTCCCCCCTGCCTGCCCGGTAGATTCTCTGTCCTTCTTCGCTCTCCATGCGGGTGATTATCATTTGCCGGGCTGCCTGCTGCTCTTCGGCCTGGTTCTCCCCTGAGAAGATAAACCGAACGGCCTCACCGACAGCCAGGTCCTCCTGAAGCTCAACCGCAATCCGGCTGCTGCCGCTGCCTGGATATACTCGAAGCACTCTACCAACGATGTGCATAAGCCTTTTTAGCTGTCTTACCACCTCCTGCCTACTTTTCGATGATTGTTTCCTTGATCTTCATCCCGAAATGGCGGCCTGCTTCCTCGATATAAACCAGGACCTCGGATCCGGGCCGAAGGTCAACGACCGATACCGGATGACCGTCAGGCTGGGTCAGCCGGATAGTTTCGGCGTTTTGCAGGATTGTGGTCAGGACCTCGCCCTCCAGCTCAGCCTGGATGAAAAGGAGGGGCCGGCGCTCGATTTTGGTCCTGCCGACAATGGCTGATTCGGTCTTTCCCTGATAGTCCACAATCAGGATCGAATCTCCCGCCTTCAGCTCAGAGAGGTATTTGGTCTTGTTATCAGCCAGAAAGACATAGGCATGAACCGGTCCGGCATTAACCCGAAAGGGCCGGGGCTCGACATAGGGATTGACGACGGTTTCCGAGTGGACCAGAAAGAGGGCCCGGCTGCTGTTTCCCACCAGCATGCCCTGCCCTTCCGTCATCATGGTGCAGGTATCGATGCACACCCGGTCTCCCATGCCGCAGGGGGAGACTTCCAGAATCCTGGCAATTTTCAGGGGCATGCTCTGCCGTGTTCTTTTGGCCACGGCAATGGCTTTTTTAACTTCACCAGGGTCCTGGGAATTGATCAGCACTCCATCCACTCCCTTTTCCAGTATTCCCAGCGCGGTTTCAGCTTCCTGACTGCCGGAAACTTCGGCGATCAGCCCTTCAGTCTGGGCAATGATGTTTTCCAGGGGGATGATGGTCCAGTCACTGGTCCGCACAATGACCATTTTATCCCTGGCCAGCCTGACAATTTCTTCCTCATCCTTCTTGCCCTTGATTTCCCACTCGACAACCTCTTCCCCCAGCCGCAGGTCACCGTTGGCACTGATAGTCTGAATCAGCCCCAATTGCCTGACCTTTTCCGTATATTCCTGATCCACCATGACAGCGTCCGCTCCGCTCTCAAGGGCAGTAGTGACAATCGACTTATTCCAGGGAATAGCCCGCACCCAGACCTTTTTCATTAACTTGCCTCCACCAGTTTCAGAGCTTCCTCCACCTTCCACCCCTCGTGGACCATGTTGCTGATGGCCCTGACAATCTGCTCCGGTTTCGGGTGCTGGAAGGCATTGCGGCCGATGGACACCCCGGCCCCCCCTGCTTCCAGAGACCCCTGAACCATTTCAAGAACCTGGCGGTCGGTTTCCATCTTCTCTCCGCCGGCAATAACCACCGGCACAAAGCACCCCCTGACCACATCGGCGAAGGACTCGGCGCTGCCGGTATAGGCCACCTTGATGATATCGGCTCCCAGTTCGGCACCAATCCTGGCGGCGTGCTTAACCACGGCGGGATCGTATTCATTTTTGATCTTCGGCCCCCGCGTATACATCATGGCTACCAGAGGCAATCCCCACTGCTGGGCCTTTTTGGCTGTATCTCCCAGGTCCTTGAGCATGGATTTTTCATCGTCCGAGCCGATATTGACATGGATGGAGACCGCATCAGCCCCAGAACGGATAGCCTCCTCCACGGTACAGACTAAAACCTTGGCATTGGGATCCGGAGAAAGAACGGTGCTGGCTGAAAGATGGACAATCAACCCGACATCTTTTCCTCCCCCGCGGTGCCCGGCAGCCACCAGCCCTTTGTGGATAATAATGGCATTGGCGCCTCCGGCAGCCACCGAATCTACAGCCTTTTTGGCGTCAATAAGACCGGGAATGGGACCCAGCGTGATCCCATGATCCATGGGCACAATGACCGTTCTTTTGGAATTCCGATTCATGATTCTTTCTAAACGAATTTGTTTACCAACCATACATTAACCCCCTTTTGAAAGTATTTGGCTGAAGTTATTCTATTGGAAAGAATATCCCTTGTCAATGGATATTCTCTTCTTGAGGAGCCAGAAGAGAGTGGTCAGTGACCACTAAAAAATCTCTCAGGCAGCATAAGGGAATTTACCTGAACATCGTCTGGTATGGTGATAAGAGAACTGATTATCTTCATGAAGGTAATTCAGAGTATTATTTTATATTCTATTATTATTAACTTTAACTTAATTCCTTTAGAAAGCTTAAACAGAAAAACCCATTCTCTCAGGAATGGGTTTTTTGTTTGATCCATGCCATCTGCCGGAGGCTTTATTTCAAAATCTTCGAGATGATACTTTTCAATATCTTCGGGTTAATAGGCTTGGTGATATACTCGAAGGCACCTATCCTCATAGCCTTGAGATAGGAATCCACCTCGCCCAAAGCAGTCATAATGATAATTTCGATTTTGGGATACTTGCCTTTAACGATTTGCAGCAATTCCAGACCGTCGATAATCGGCATTCTCATGTCAGTAATAATCAGGTGGGGCTCTTGTTGCTCGATCAAGGCCAGGGCCTCCTGTCCGTTGTCTGAAATCATCACATCATAGCCATCATCCAAGAGGATATCCTGCAACGTAATGCACATGTTTATGTTATCATCAACTACCAGTATCCGGTTCTTTTCCATCCTGTTCCACCTGCAAGTATCAATATTCTCTTATGCATACTGTGTGTTGAGCTCCTGGATAAAAAAGAGCTGCCCCGAGAATCAACTCATCAATAAATTCCTTACAGTTTCTCTTCGGAAATCTCACCATTGTTACTTGGGTGTAAAACCGTTCTCCCGAATATCTTATGGTCGAATCTCTTATGGAGGTATCAATTATCATGCTAAATTTTAATATTATCAACCTGAGTGAACCAAGTCAATAGACCGCCCTGCCGAATCCGAATATCAATCAAAAAAACATCCGATGGGCTAAAAACCAGGCTACCTTCAACTGATGTCGATGAGATCCCAGAGCCGGTCAGAGAGAAAGGCGCAAAGACTTTCACGGGTGATTTTCAGGGAGCCCCTTGGCGGATTGATCAATCCCTCGTAGAGAGACTCCAATACCAGAACAGGGTCTACATTCTCCTGTCCGGCGGAGAGAAACATCCGCAAGCTCTTTGGCTGTTCCTTGGGGGAATCTTTCCTGAAAGTAAGGTCAAAAATCAGCGGCCGGATATTGACCATTTTTTTTAAATCAGGATCTTCGTCATTTTCGAGGTTCTTTCTGTTCTTTTGTACCCAGATTTCATCCCTGGCTAAAAACCGGGCGATGTGCTCCTGGTGATCGATACCCCCGTTGCCATCCTTCCAGGTCCGATCAGGAACCTGGACCTGATAGATGGCCCGGTTGATCAGGGCGGAGAGGGAGCGGGCCTGCAATGGAATGCGCCGGGCGTGCAGCATTCTTATTCCTTCGGGCAACTGCTCATTGATCCTAATCAGGAACTCTTCCGGCTCTACCGGCTTATGGAAAACAAAATCGGTGTATTCGCCCAGGCCCTCTACCCCTACCGGCAAGGGGAGACCAAAGGAAATCTGCGGATGGGGATGAAACCCCTGGCTGAAGGTTATCGGAAGATCAGCCCGCCGGATGGCACGAAAAAATACCCGCATCAGATCTAAATGCGACATGTAAACAGCCGGACCAGTCTTGATGAATTTCCCTCGAATCTGGCAGGCCTTTTTCCCGGTACTATCTTTTCCCGGTGACATCGGCTCCGGACTGCGGGAAAGTCCTTCCGGATTTTCCCGGCTGGCCAGGGCCGTGGGGAGCGCGGGTATGGCAATTCCCCGGCTCTGGCAGGCTCCGCATCCGTGGCAGTGGCTGGCCCGGCAGTCGGCAGTCAATTCTTCCCGAAGGGCTTTATCTGCCTCGTGTGCCAAAAAGCGTGAGGCTGCCTTTGAGCCCAGGTGCTCCCAGGGCAGAAGCTCTTTTTCCCCTATGGACCGCTGAGCGTAGAAGGCCATGTCGAGGTGATTTTCGGCAAAGGCCTGCTCCCAGAGGGAGAAATTGAACTGCTCGGTCCACTGGTCGAAGCGGGAGCCAAGCTCCCATGCCCGGACGAGGACCCGGCTCAGGCGACGATCTGCGCGGGAAAGCGCCGCCTCGAGGCAGCTTACCTGCGGGTCCCGGCACTTCACCTTGAAGTTTCGGCTGTTCAACTGCTGAGAGATGGTTTTCTCTTTCTCCCGCAAAAGCTCCATGGGCTCCTGCGGCATTCGCTGAAAGGGTGTATGGGGCTTGGGCACAAAGGGCGAGATCGTCAGATTGATATTGATCCGCCGCTCTTTATTCCATTTTCTCCCCAGTTTCAGTATCTCCCGGCAGGTAGTCACGATTCCGTCAATGTCTTCAGGCCGCTCGGTTGGAAGGCCGATCATGAAATAAAGCTTTAAGAGGTCCCAGCCCTGCTCAAAGATCAGGCGGGCAGTCGAGAAGATATCCTGGTCGGTGATCCCCTTATTGATAACGTCACGCAGCCTCTGGGTGCCGGCTTCGGGAGCAATGGTAAAGCCGGTCTTTCGGACCTCCTTGATCGAGGAAATCAGGGAAGGGCTGATCGTTCCCGGCCTCAGCGAGGGAAGCGAAAAAGCCACCATATGGGCCTGGCAATCCGGGCGCAAAAGGCCCAGCAATGGTTCGAGAAGGCTGTAATCACTGGAGCTTAGGGACACCAGAGAAAGCTCTTCATACCCAGTCGAGCGGATGGATTCCCTGGCCAGGGCCAGCAGGTTTTCCGGTGAACGTTCGCGGACTGGACGGTAAATATATCCGGCCTGGCAAAAGCGGCACCCCCTGCTGCACCCTCTGGCAATTTCCAGGGCAAAACGGTCATGGACAGCCTCGATGAACGGGACCACCGGCCGTGCGGGATAAAAAACCCGGTCAAGATCAGAGACCACTCTCTTTTCGATCCGCCGGACGGGTACCGGCCCGTGTTCCAGAGGCTGCTCACCCTGGTGAGAAATCCTCCGAATAGTGCCATCGGCATGATACTCTACCCGGTAATGGGAGGGGACATATACCCCGGGGAGCCTGGCCATTCTGTCGAGCAGCATCGATCGCGGCCAGTCTTCCTCCCTGGCCTTGATGGAAAGGTCAGCGATCTCCAGGATCACCTCTTCACCATCCCCCAGGACGAACAGGTCGAAAAAGTCTGCCAGCGGCTCAGGGTTGAAAGCTCCCGGCCCGCCGCCGATAATCAGGGGGAAGGATGTATCACGCTCCGAAGCGAGGAAGGGAATTCCAGCCAGGCTGAGCATGTTCAGGATATTGGTGTAGCAGAGTTCATACGGCAGGGTGAAACCGAGCGCATCGAACTGCCGCACGGGTTTTCCGGATTCCAGGGCATAGAGGCTGATGCCGTTGTCCCGCATTTTGTGCTCTGCATCGGGCCAGGGGTTGAATACCCGCTCGGCGAGCGTATCGGGCCGGTTATTCAGGATGCCGTACAGGATCTTGATAGCCAGGTTGGACATGCCGACTTCGTAGAGATCGGGATAGGCCAGAGCCATGCGGAACCGGACCTGATTCCAGTCCTTGTGGATGGAGTTAACCTCGCTTCCCAGGTAACGGGCAGGCTTGGTAACCTGCAGCAGGAAGTTTGAAAAAGAGTTTATCCTATCCATCGGCTATGACTTCTCTTTCCGGGGCTGATAGATGCACATCGGCTCCTCGGCCAGATAATCATCCGAGGCCTGATAGGCACGCGCCCGGCAGCCACCGCATATCCAGCGGTACTCGCAGCGGCCGCACTTCCCGTGCAGCTTGTCGGGGTTTCTCAGGTCCAGAAAGAGGGGTGACTCGGCCCATATCCGGCTCAGGCGCTGATCGCGGATGTTTCCGGCCACGACAGGCAGATAGCCGCAGGGACAGACCTCTCCTTTATAGGAGACGAAGCAAAATCCCGTCCCTCCCAGACACCCCCGGCTGTAAGCGGAAAGCCCCCGCGCGGCATGAGATGCAGGCAGTTTGCCGGATAACTGATGGACAATCCGGTAATAATGGGGAGCGCAGGTCGCTTTGACCTGAATGGGATACTGCTGCCCGAATTCATAAAACCAGCGCAGCACCTTTTCATATTCCACGGCTGAAATTTCATCCCCCTCCAGGCTTTTCCCCCGGCCTGTCGGGACCAGAAGGAAGATATGCAGTGCCTGGGCCTTTAATTTTATCGCCAGATCCGCAATGGCCCCGATCTCTTCAAGGTTCCTCCGGGTAATGGTGGTGTTGATCTGGAAGGGAAGCTCTACCCTCCTCATCTCCTCGATCCCGTCCAGAGCCCCCCGATAGGCCCCCGGCAGCCCCCGGAAACTGTCGTGGCTCTCCTCGCTGGCCCCGTCAAGGCTGATACTGACCCTCTGGACGCCAATTTTTTTCAGCGTTCTGGCCCTGTCATGATCGACCAGGGTCGCGTTTGTAGCCAGAACCACCCGTAAGCCCCGGTAGGATGCGTATTCAATGACCTCGAATGAATCCTCCCGGCTGAGCGGTTCCCCGCCGCTGAAGATTAAAATCGGCGGCTCTTTGAAGTCCGCCATGCTGTCGATAAAGGAGCGGCTTTCCGATAAACTCAATTCTTCCGACGAGACATCATGAGTGGCCGACCCCCGGCAGTGGAGGCAGTTGAGGTTGCATTTCCGGGTAAACTCCCAGGCAATAAGCCGAAGCGTACTGTCAATCTTTTGATTCAACATATGTATTTCCCCGAATAAGGTGATGGTAATTTCCTGGCATTTCAGACGCTTTATAGTGAAATCTGAATCGCAGGAACTTATGATACCATTAAATTACCTTTCAGGCAACCCACTCCTGGTTTTCCTGCTCAGGCTTTTCAACTAACAACCTACAGCCTGAATGCCTCCAGTCTATCTACCTGCGTAGTTACCCCGACTTCTCCCTTTTCGACCGGAACGCAAACGTAAGGATGAGGGTACTTTTCCGTCTAAAGAGAGTAGCTATGACAGGCCTGATAAGGTCGCATTGGAAAAGATCGTGTTTGAGTCCAGTAGCTTTTACAGTACGTACATATTCTCTTCTATCTCTCAATATCTCCAAAGCCGTCTCCTGCAGGTAATGCTGCCAGTTTTCCCTCTAACCTTCTGTTTTCTCCCTGGCTGATACTCTCGACCGGACATTGAAAAGCCTTCGGGCTCTCACCCTCATAAAACCCGATCTTTTTGTTCTTTTCCATGCCAGACTGGAAAAATCACGGGACAGGCATAGATGCCCTTATCGGACTGGTTTACGAAAGGGGGGTGTGTCAATGGTCATAACTTTTTGATTTCATTCAGGAGTTCTCCCTGCATGAATACCGTTTTCACCTCAAATCAGGCAGCAAAACATTAATCATCAAACTAAGGTTCAGGAGGCAAGCACATGAAACACATGAACGGCAGCAAGTACACTTCAGAAAGATTGACAAAAGTCCTTTCTCTATCCCTGTCTCTGGCAGCGGTGATTTTTTTCACCCGCACGCTCCCCGCCCTTGCGGGAGGCGGTGGCGGTGGAATGGGCGGTATGGGTGGCGGGATGGTCATGAGCAGTATGGGCTATGGCGGCTTTGGTGCCAATTATGGAGCCGGCTATGGTGTTCCCGTCGTGACGACCGGCTATAATCCCGCCGGTTATGCCATGAGCTATGGCTATGGGGCGGCAGGCATTGGCCCAGGATACGGATCTGGCTACACCATTCCCACAACAACCTTTGTTCCCACCACCAACACGGCGGCTATGTTCAGCGGATTGGGTACGGGATTGGGAACATGGGGGGGCCAGTCTGGTACATCGGCAGTGCCTTCCTGGGGCCAGAACAATGTGTTCGGCAACGCCTATGGCACCACATTCAGCATGCCAGCCCTGACCCAGACAACGAGCGGCACGTACGGTATGAGTAATACCGGCATGAACAACTACGGCATGAGCGGAAGCGGCGACATATACCGCCAGGATCAGGGACACATGATGAGCGGGCATCATGCGATGAACTGGGGAATAAATCAGCCGGTGGTCACTACCCCTGACACCATTGTAACATCTCCCGCCGGGACAACCGTTATTACTACCTCTCAGCCAGTATCTTCCGGAGCTCCAGGAGGTAACCCGATGCCCTACGCCAATGCCATCAATGATCTGGGAGTTGCAGGCTATATGACCGGATTAGGCACCGCAAACCCGACCTTTACCCCAAGGGCAAGCGCTGCTGCCTCCACTTCCTGGGGCTCTTCCTTCGGCGCTCCGGGAACGTTTCTTCCTTACGGCTCGGTAAACCAATACGGTTATACGTACGGTAGTCCGTGGTTGTGATAATGGAAGGATTAAATTTTCAGCCTCCTTCCTGCTGATTTTATGAGCAGGGAGAAAGTGAGGAACCGTTTCTTATGTGGTGGGGCATGCGCCCCACCATAAAATCAGTAACAAATTAGTATCTTAATACTTTAATAGGCAAGTAGGTAAGACGAGGTTAATAAATTATGAAAAACAAGCAAAGAACACGCCTTCTCCTCTCTATCGGCGGGCTGGTAAGTATGGCCCTGATTTTTATGGTTGTTACCACTTCTGCACTGGCTGCAAACGGTGGACTGATGATCAGCGAACAGAATTGCCCCCTCACCGGAAATGAAATAACTTTTACGGTTTCCATCGTCAATGCCCCTCAGCCGGTAAACAGCATGGGCTTTAAGATCAGCTATGATGCAAGTGCCCTTGAATATGTGGGATATGCAAGAGGGACCCTGACGGCAGGATTTACTCTTTTAGAAGTCAGCAGACCCTCGAATGGCACGTTGCAGGTTGGCGGGTTGGATACCGCAACCGGCATAGCCCAGGGAGCCAGCGGGTCCGTCGTAGAATTGACTTTTAGAGTCCTCACCTGTAAAACCAGCCCCCTGCAACTCACCAATCTCATCGACGATCTGGCAGGCTGGGCCACCGCCAATGGACAGCTTATTCCCCAATCCTCCTCGAATCCAGGAGGACAAAGCAGCACAGGCAGCACAGGCAGCACAGGCGGTTCTGGTTCCACCGTGCCATATGGATATGGTTATGGCACACCGATGCCTGGTACTGGCTATGGCTACGGCAGTCCTGTTTATGGCACACCGACTGGCACTGGCTATGGGTATGGCACTCCTGTGTATGGCACACCGGCCAGTACCGGCTATGGCTACGGAGCCCCTGTATATGGCACACCGACTGGTTCCGGCTATGGCTACGGGGCTCAGGCTGGCTATAGTTTTGGCACTCCGGTCAGTTACGGATTCTCTTCTCCGGTAGGCTATGGGCTTACCTCATCTCCCTTTGGTGTTGGTTTCACTAACCCATTGAGTTCCGGTTTCTCAACTCCGTGGAGTTCGGGCTTTGCCTCTCCCTTTGGTTTTGGAGTGACTAATCCGATAGGTTTTGGTCTAACTTCAGGATACGGTTATACTTCTCCCATGAGCTATGGGATCCCCTCTTCCTTCAGCTATGGTTTTACTTCTCCCGTGACGGGCTCTTTCCCCTCGACGTTCGGTCTTAGCGGGTTCGGGGCCAGCGGATTCGGATCATATCCTTACCTGACTTCCTGGTCGTTCTAAGTACACAGCGCGTTAAATCCGCGGCCAGTTAAAGCCGCCCCTTCACTCCCTCGCCCCCCTTTGGGGGGAGAGGGCTGGGGTGAGGGGGGCGTCGTTGAACCAAACCGGCCGCGTAATTCCCGTGCCGTGTACTTAGGATACGCGGTCTTTCGTGCAGGCTAAGACGGCGGAAATACGCGTGCTGGTCAGGCAGACCGCGCAAGGGATTATCGAAATCGGGCAAAGACTGATTGAGGTGAAGGAAAGGTTGGGGCATGGGAATTTTATTCCGTGGCTAAAGAGTGAATTTAACTGGTCATTGCAAAGTGCAAAACGGTTTATGAATGTTGCTGAAACCTTTGGTCAAAATCAACAAATTGTTGATTTTTATCCATCCGCTCTTTATGCACTTGCAGCACCTTCCATCCCAGACGAAGCCCGCGAGGAAGCGCTTACCCTTGCCGAATCGGGCCTGATGCTCGGTCGGGACAGGGGCGGGTTGCGGGAGCTGGTTGAGAGGGAGATTGTTGCTGTATCACTGGTGGAAAATTTTCCACAAGTGATTTTGATTTTCCAGGAGCAGTCCTAGCATGCTCTTTCTGTCTTCTCTTCGCCCTCTCCGCTTCAATCCTCTTCAGTTGTTCGTATTCTCTGGCCTTTTGCTCTTCTTCTGGTGCTTTGGCAACGGAAGCTGCTCAATCCCGCGCGTGATCCTGCCTATTACTTCTTTGGCAAAAATTGGAGGGTGATTCGGGATGGTGAATTTTTTGCTTGACTGGTAAACGACTTTATGAGTAAAATAATAGAAAATTATAGAACACTATCGAACATGAGGTAATAAAATGGATAATCAAGAAATTTTAACTATGAAGGAAGCGGCGGCGTATCTGAAAATAACAGAAAAGACTTTGCTTAAATTGGTCAAAGAAAACAAAGTTAGGGCCTTACGAGTAGGAAACGTATACCGATTTATCAAAAAAGAACTCACCGAAGATGTCAGGGAGAAAGAAGCAAAGGTGGCTACAAGATGAGCATCGAGGCAATAGAGCTCTTTGATATTTTCTCAGGAACCTTCGGCAAGGAAAAAGCTCAAGCAGCGGTACGGGATATTGAAACCCTGATATCCGAGCACAAGCGGGAGTTGGCGACGAAAGAGGATATCAAGGAAGTAAAAGGTGATATCCGAGAAACCGAGCTTAAACTGACCAAGGAGATTGAATCGGTCAGGCTGGAAGTGGAAAAAGCAAAATCAGGTATTGTCAAATGGTTTGCCGGTCTTTTGATTGCCTACACAGGGGTAATTATCACCATACTTACACTTCTTAAGTAGTCGGTCCCGGAAGGTGATAGCGACACCTTGCCGAGACCTGGCCGGTACATGGCTTATTGAGGCGCTACCATGCCGGTTAAGTCATTATCTCATCAAAAAAACATTCCATCTCCCCTTTTCCCTTGCTTCAATCACCTTACAAAATTGCCTTATCCATGCATTTCGAGCGATTTCTGAGGCGCTGGTGAAGTGTGGCGGGGTGATCGTGGATTCATTCAAGGGCAGGAATCAGATTCGTACCCTATGAGGCTGACGGGATCTCGGCGGGGGATTTCGTACATTGCGGTCGGTCTTATGGTCGGTTCGTTTTCCTCTGGGAGGCCTCTGGTCGGTGCGGTTATTGTCTGGGGTTAAAAATGTACTCCGGACAAAAATCCATAATGGAGTCCTCCGGCTTCTACATCCTCCTCAAAAATCGTTACTTCAGCCTTGGAATAGCGGATCTGTAATCCAAGATTAAAGATTTTGCTAATAGTCCAGTAAATTCCTCCTCCGATCCAGAAACCGAGAGCAGAATCAGACTTAGTACATAGCGCGGGAATTACGCGGCCGGTTAAATAATGGCCCCCCTCACCTGCCACACAGGGATCCCCTGTGGCGGAGGCTCTCTGCCACTCCCTCTCCCCCCCCAAAGGGGGGTAAGGGAGTGGAGGAGGGCTATCCCTCAGAGAAAGGCAGCGAGCACCTGTATTCGATAGTCGCTAACGGAGAGCACATGGAGGGTGGGGCTGCTTTTTTGCCCCACCAAATACCGCACGCCATCTCTTTGTCGAGCCTAACTGGTCGCGGATTTTAATGCATGTTATGTACGCAGAAAACAAAAAAACCGCCAGTATTGTAGACTCTGTTTACCTGCCCCTTCAGGCAGGAATCTTACCAGAAAGTTTCCTCCCTGATAAGATTTTCACAAAGCCTATAACACTGACGGCCAATATCTTTCTTGCCCTATCTATCGGTAATGTGCCGCACGGAGAACTACTGGTATAATTTTTTCAGGCATCAATCAGAGATTTGACCAGTCCGAAGCCCACGTTCAGCATGCATGGTATATTCTTTGCCCCTTTGTGCCTGAGTTGTTACGAAATAAAGAGAATTTACTTGCCAATAGGGGGCGATTTTCGTAGAATCGTCAAGGGAATTCGCAATTATCAGCATACCCCGCAGATAGTCATTTTTCTTGCGGATGGCTCAATACATCCGCTTTTGAGAACAGCCGGGCTTAACTTAAGAGCGTTGTCCTTCAGGAGCGAGGAGAAAAAGAGGTTGCCCTGCGCTCAATGCCTGCCCTTGAATGTTAATGACATTGACCTCAGGGGGAGGGATTGAGTGGGTGCAACTCCCGCTGATTATTGGGAGTTCTCTGCGTTATGAAACCAGATTAAGCAAAAGGAGAACCATGGCATCGCAAATACCAGCAAATCCAAAACCGATTCCCCTCAACAAGCGTCTCATCTTTGCTCTGGATGTGGAATCTCCGCAGGAGGCACAGGAGTGGGTATCAAAATTGAAGGATCAGATTAAATTTTATAAAGTAGGATTGCAGCTCTTTCTGGCAGGATGGTTCAATATCGTTGACTGGATCGTGCAGCAGGATCTTGAAGTCATGGTGGATCTGAAATTTTTCGATGTTCCCCAGACCGTGGCTTCAGCTTTCAGGCAACTGAAAGGGCATGGTATTTCCTTTACTACGGTTCACGGTAACGATGCCATTTTACGGGCTGCGGTCGAGGCCAGGCACGACATTGCTCCGGCCAGCCATGAGCTGAATATCCTGGCGGTCACGGTTCTGACCAGTCTGGATCAGGCAGACTTGCAGGATCTTGGCTTCAACTGCTCTGTCGAGGAGCTTGTCCTGAGCCGGGCCAGACGTGCTCTCGCCCTTGGATGTGACGGCGTGGTCTCATCCGGCCTGGAGGCCCCGCGGCTGAGGAGCGATCTTGGCCAAAATTTTCTGATTGTTGTGCCGGGTGTGAGGCCGGTCCAAAACCGGGTGGATGACCAGAAAAGAACTGTTGACCTGACGGGGGCTTTTCTGGCCGGTGCAGATCATGTTGTCGTCGGAAGGCCTATTCGACAGGCGGACAATCCGGTGGCAGTGGTCGAAACAATGCAGGCCCAGATTGCGAAGGCTTTTGGATAAATCCTTCAATAGGAGGAAGTCGATCCGGGAACAATGAAAAAGACCAGGGGGCAGTTAGAAGCAGAAGTTAGTGAAGCGATAGTTAAATTTGAGAAGGAATATAAAGAAGGGAGAAAATAATTATGCTTGGATGTCATTTAGGAAAATTCTTTCAGGTTACTATAGCTGGTGGCTCTTATCAGGAGGGCCTGGTTGCCGTAGTACAGGGGACGCCACCGGGTCTACTGCTCACCGAGAAAGAAATTTACGCTGACCTTTTGCTCAGGAAACCGGGCAGCGATGAGCTTGCCTCACCGCGAAAAGAGCCTGATCTTCCAGTCCTCTACACCGGACTCAATGCTGCAGATACGGTCGAAAACGCCGGTAATCGGAACCATACGAACGGCACCCCCATAACTATCCTGATTCCCAATCTCGATCGACATTTTATTCATATCAAGCAATATCAGGATACCAACCGCACCCCAAGGCCGGGTCATGCCTCATATGCTTCGTTCATAAAATATGGACCTGATGATGACGCCATTGGTGCGGGCCTGTTCAGCGGTCGCTATACTGCACCTATTGTGGCCGCGGGTTCTATTGCCAAGAAGGTCCTGAGTAACTGCGGCATAGAGATATTTTCCTACATCAAAGAGCTGGCTGGTGTCCGCTGTAGCGAGGTCGAGTATACCCAGGCACTTAGCCGTAGCCGGGCATTCAAGAAAATGCGCCAGGATTTTGACCCCTTTTTTCAAGAGATTTATGTTAATAACCGGATAACGATGGAGATGCGCTTTCTTGAAAAGATGAGGATTATGGCTGAGATCGAGCGTGAAATCGATGATATCCGGGCCCGTGGTCCGGAATTTGTGCCGGACAAGGTCAAGGAGAAATACGGGGTGCATCCCGTCATCAATTGCCCTGACCTTGAGGCAGCAGAGGAAATGCTGGAGGCATGCCAGCGGATAACGGAAACTGGTGATTCATCGGGTGGTATCATCGAGACAGTGGCTACGGGCGTGCCGATTGGCCTTGGAGAGCCTGTTTTTAACAAACTGGATGCAGAGCTTGGCAGAATGCTCGGCCTCGGTGCAGTCAAGGGTGTGGAGGTCGGGGCCGGGTTCATGGTCAAGGATATGACCGGCAGCCAGTGTAACGATGCCATGCAGGTGGAAAATGGTCAGGTTGCCTTTATGACGAATAATGCCGGAGGTATTACCGGAGGGCTGGCTACCGGTCAGCCGATCGTGGTACGACTGGCGGTCAAACCTACGCCCACTATTGACAAGGCACAGCAAACGATTGATAAGTATACGATGGAGAATCGTACCCTGGCCGCGATTACGCGGCGCGATCCTACGGTAGTCGGACGACTCTGGCCGGTAGCGGAAAGCTATACGGCGCTCGTGCTTCTTGACCTTTTAATCGCCCACTACGGCTATCAAACCCTGATAGCCAAAAACCGGACATGAAGTTAAGTATTGAAGACCAATTTCAGTTAAGAGCGTTAAACGGCGATGGTTTTAACTAGAGTCGCTCATATTGGTAAGACAACACAGTAATATTTTTCCCCTCTCTAGGATTTTCACTTCGCTGAAGGCATCAGATCCAAACAGTGTGATGGCTACCATATATGAGCGTCCAATAGAGCGGGTTATTGTTAAAAAATGTCAAAGGGTGTAGGGCATTTGGACGTACTGTGCCGAAAAGTGTTCACTGCTGTATGGCGGGAGGTTAATTAAAGGTTGTAACACGATATGCAAGGTGATGTTATATCTTTCCAGCCCTCAGGTTTCCATCATGTTTTGGCAACCTTTGAAGAGAAAAAACTTGAGGGCTGGGAAAACAACTACTCAGGCCCTTTGTGCCTTTGTCTCTCTGTGCCTTTGTGCCTGAGCAGTTATCCAAGAAGTACCTTTTCAGCCACTCCATATAAAGTATGAGTCCCCCCATAGCGGCTATGATCACCCAACAGCTTCAAAATTCCTGTTCATCCAGGTATCTTCCTGATTACGGCATTGTCCGGTTCTCAAACTATCATTGTTTTTACGAGCTCGTATCACGAGCCGAATGTTCCAGTCAACTTCCCTGAACTAAAAATCAGTCCCTGACACGCCCGGTCATGTCTTAAAATTCATGACAACTCTGAGACCTGCAGAGACAGGCATCGGCATCAGGCATAAAAGTTGCCTATAAAGATAGTGATTCTGCTTTATCGATCAGGGTCCTTGCCCTTATGGAGAGAAGGACAAGAAGCCCCGGCAGAATGAGAGAGATTTGAGAGATGAGAGAGATTAAAGTTAAATAGCCGCAGGCAGTCAATTTTAACCGGGAGGAAAAACGACAGTCGCTGTAGAGTTCAAAAAGCATCTATCAGAATATCTTGCAGGTTCCATCCGCGACAAGTGGTCATTCTCGTATCCAGGTGTGCTTCATGGTCTGTCTCAAGGCGCTTGAATTCCTATCCCACCCCAGCAATTAAATAGGATAACAGGCGCTTGAAAGGGCAGGATTGCCCCAGGGATTCATGAGCCCACGGATAGGTGGATCGATAAGCTCAGCATGAATGTAATTCGGCAGCTCCTCTTCCTGCTTTGCAATACTTCCTGAGATAAAGAGCACATCGAACTGCGTTGAGGATTGACCGCAGAGATCCCTAAAAGGTAGTACCAAATAACATATTTACTTTCAAGGGCTTAAGCTCTGCTGTAGCCCAGAGAATGAAAGAAGTGTGTCTTAAGGAGTTGAATTCTATAAACGGCTCTTTGATGGACAGGAATGCTTTCAGGATCTATAAGTCTGGACATGAGGAATGTGGGGATGTTTATTGGGAAAGCGGCCTGTTCCAGTCTGAAGAGCAAAGGCTTCCAAAGAAAGGAGGTGAAATATTCACCGGAAGAGAAAGACTGAAAAGCAGTGGAGAAGGTTATTGCTCAAGTTACGGTTATTGCTCGGGGTTATCGTTTTTTCATCATTATGATTAGCATCTGAAACATCCATATTGAAAGTTTTATCGAAAGAGTACGGAGGAAGTTTTTACCATGATTATCGCGAAGAGATTCACTTACGCCCTTTTGGTCAGTTTAGTTGCCTTGCTTCTCGCTTATTCACCTATCGCTCAGGCTCAAAACTGGATGGCCCTGCCCCCATACAACACCCTGTGGCCATTGTGGTCTCCTACCCTGTCTCCCGTTGATCCTGCTACCGGCCTGCCAACTCCGGTCGTATCCTCGCTGGCTCCGAGTACGGTTTTACCTGTACAGCCCGGCCTGACCTGGGACCCGTCCGCAGCTAATCCCTGGTTGCTGTACAATACTCCGCTTGGCATGGCGTATTATGATCCAGTCAATGGCGTAAATCTCTGGCCAGCACCCTATCTGCAAGATGCAGCCGGACTTCCTTTGCCCCTGACTTTACCTGCGGGTTATGAGCTTCTGCCCCCGACGGCTTCTTCCTGGCTCACCAGCACCACGCCATTGGCGAATGCAGCCATTTTCGCTTACCTGATGACCGTCCCGTTCTTTGGAGCCGCTGTTGCGCCGGTTGCACCAGTAGTTGCTCCAACCTTTGCACCTACGTTTGCACCGACTTTTTCTCCACTTGCAACCACGATGATTATCGGACCGACCTTTACTCCGACCTTTGCCCCGACCTTTGTACCTCCGGTTACGCCAACAGCTACCCCAACAGTTGCCCCGACCTTTGCCCCGACTTTCACTCCGACAGTTTCTCCGCTCGCTACGACCATGATCATCGGCCCGACCTTTACTCCGACCTTTGCGCCTACTTTTACCCCAACCGTTTCTCCGCTCGCAACAACAATGATCATCGGCCCAACCGCTACTCCGACCTTCGTGCCTACTGTCGCTCCAACCGTTTCTCCGCTCGCTACGACCATGATTATCGGGCCAACCTTTGCTCCAGCTGTACCTGTACCACCTACGGTAGTCGGACCATTTGGAGTACCATTCCTTGCACCGAGTGCTATTATCTAAAAATAGAGACTATCGATTCACCTTTAACCCTCATCACGTACCAGAGGGAAGCTTGCTAACCTGAAAAGCCCTGGGGGACAGACCGAATCCGGTCTGCCCCCCAGGGCATTTTTAATGGAAGTTATCAGTTGGAAGTTTTGAATTTTTCTGATTTTTTACTGACCACTGACCACTGACCACTGACCACTAACAGGACATCTCCTGAACCACCTGCCGGATCACTTCATCCATTTTGCCTTTCAGACAGGAGGAAAGCTCATCACCGATATCCACCCGGTCCGGTTCTACCGCCACAATTTTAATTTCCGGGATGGGAAGGTTGAGCGTTTTGCCGAGATTGATCAAGTTGAGGATATCACCCTCATGAGTGCTTATTGGCTGGCAATTTCTTTGGGTTTGAAGCTGGTCCGGAGAAAACACCATCACCGTGCCAGGCTTTTGCCCCATGAAGGCGGAGTCGATAATTACAATTTTTTCTGTTTCATAATTAAAGTGCCTGAACAGCCGTAGACCATCGGTGGAAATATCCTCGGCCTCAAAGTCCTGGTCCAGTTCCCGCAGGCAGATCTGCTCGATTACTTTTGGTCCCACGCCGTCATCCTGCATCAGATAGTTGCCGATACCGATAGCGATTTTTTTACCCATATTTGTTTCTCCCTCTCTCTCCTCATGGCAGTGATGGTTGTTAAATCACCCCCCTCACACCCTGGCCCTCTCCCCCACGGGGGAGAGGGCAACGTGAGGAGGATATGAATGATACACTCCACCTACTTCACAAAGGTTACGTCCAGATAATGCGTTGAGCAGGAAATACAGGGGTCATAAGCCCGAACGAGCATCTCCAGGTGCAGTTCCATCTCCGGCTGGCTCTTATTGGCCCGCATCATCTCCGGCACCAGCTTGTCCATATCGCCCTGGATATTGGCATGGTTCTGGTTGGTCGGAATAATGCAGTTGGCCGAGGTGCACAGGCCTGCATCATCGTATTCATAGTCGTGGAAAAGAATACCCCTCGGTACATCCACAGCTCCCACTCCGCGGCCGGCTCTCGGCGTGATGACCGGTAACTCCTCATCCCGCATGCCGGCAGCCAGCAGGCTGTCAATAAGCTCCAGCCCGGTAAAGGCGGAATGGACAGCCTCGATGAACTGGGCTATAGTGTTCAGGTAGGGATTATAACAGGGGACGGAAAATCCCAGTTCCTGAGCCATTCTCTGAGCTTCCGGGTGCAATTGCTGAAAATTGAGATTGATCCTGGCCAGGGCCCCAACCATGTAGGAGTCCATGTGATGCCGGGTATATTTAGCTGTGGACAGCGGGCTGACCCATTCGTTGGTTACCGAGCGGTAGTCCTCCACATCGATCAGGGTCTTTTGACCATCAGGCATAAGGCATCCAATCTGTCCGTCGTACAGGCCATACTCTACCGTGTCCACCAGACCTACATACTCTGTTTTCCGCTCAAAATGCGGAACCTTATCGACCACTGCCTGAAGGGTCTTGACAGTCGCTTCCACGTCCGGAACGATATTCAAAATACTTTTTTTCAGCTCGATCAGCTCAGCCTCCGTGACCAGGGAAGAGAAGCCTCCGGGGACAATCCTGACCGGATGCGTGGATCTGCCGCATATGATGCTTGACCAGCGGCTTCCCAATCCCTTCATGGCCAGGGCCCGTTTGACTACTTCCGGATGGGATTCTGCCAGAGGCATGACCGAGGGAACCCCCAGAAGATCAGGAGCAACGAGAAAATAGACATGGAGAATGTGAGAATCGAAATTTTCACCATGCTTCAGGAGCCGCCGCAGTTTCTCGGTCTGCTCGGAGACAGTGATGCCGAGCGCCTTTTCCGTGGCTTTGATTGAAGCCAGTTGATGACCTACCGAGCAGATGCCGCAGATACGGGAAGTAATACGGGCGATCTCCGAAAAATGCCGTCCCCGGACCATGGATTCGAAGAATCTCGGAGCTTCGGGCACCTGCCATTCACACCGCTCAAGTTTGCCGTTGGTGGCATTGACGACGATGTTTCCATGGCCCTCGACCCGGGTGACATGCTGTAAATTGATATTGATTTTTTGTGCCATAGAAGTTACTCCTCCACCAGATTCGCGGTAAACATCCGGGCTTTGGCCGCGGCGTAAGCGGGCTGCATTCCCGTCTTGATCAGCAGCTCTACCAGGGAATCCACATTCGGGTTATCCACAAAGCCCCGGCAGGCCTCGCAGGGGATGCCGTTGGTTGGACAGAGAGCACCACAGCCTGCCCTGGCCACCACGCCAAGACAGGTATCCTGAAGCTCGTAGCGGCAGATGTTTTCCTTCTTTTTACATTCCACGCAGACCGGATAGTTCGGAATAGTCGGTGCCTTGCCATGCAGCAGGTCCGAAACCAGCCGGACGAATTCCGCCCGGTCGACCGGACAGCCGGGAATCGCCAGATCCACCGGAATGGCCGCTGAAATAGGCAGGGCTTTCTGGGTTTCGAGGTGAGGCAGGGTCGCATCCGCACCGTACACCTCCACCTTGTATTTATAATCGGGCTTATGATTCTTCAGGGCATTGATTCCGCCCGTGGCCGCGCAGGAACCATAGGCAACCACCAGATTGGCCCGCTGGCGGATCTTTTGCAGCCGGGCGCGGTCCTTTTCCCGGGAAAAGCTCCCCTCCACGAAGGCAATGTCCAAAGGTGCGGAGCAGGTTTCTTTCATGATCTCCCGAAACTCCACAACCTCCACCGCCTGAAGCAGCTTCAATAAATCCTGATCGAAATTGGCAATTTCCACCTGGCATCCTTCGCAACTGGTGAAGTCAAAAAAGGCGACCTTTGGTATACTCATTTAGAACGCCTCCTCCAGATTTTTAATCCTGGCATAGTTGAAAACCGGCCCATCGGTGCAGACATAGAGGCCATTGATCTGGCAATGACCACATTTTCCCACTCCGCATTTCATTCTCCGCTCCAGGTCAACATAGATATGAGAATCCGGAACAGCCAGTTTTTGCAGTTCCTTGATAACAAATTTGTACATGATCGGCGGACCGCAGATAATCACCCGGTAATCTTCGCTGATGCTGGTTTGAGCAAACAGGGTGGTGATTACTCCTACATTCCCTTTCCAGTCAGGGCTCCCCTGATCCACGGTCTCATGATACTCGATCCACTCGCTCCCATCCCTCCATCGGGCCAGATCATCCAGGAAAAGCTGGTCCTTCGGGGAGCGGGCACCGAAAAACAGGACAAATCGGCCAAACTCTTCCCTCCGGTCCTCGATGTATTCAATCATGCTTCTGGTAGGGCATAAACCGATTCCTCCGGCGACTATCAGCACATTATGGCCTTTGAATTCCTCCACCGGAAAGCCTGTTCCCAGGGGGCCTCGAATGTACATGGTATCGCCCTCGTTCAGGTTCCACAGGGCAGTGGAAACGCGTCCGGCTTTTCGAATCACCAGGTCAAAATACCCTTCCCGGGTGGGGGAAGAGGCGATTCCCAGCGGAATTTCGCCGAAACCGAACAGGGATGCCTCGACAATCTGGCCAGGCTGGTGGGCTATCGAAGTGCCATCCGTAAAGGCGAGGCGAAACTGTTTCTCGGTTCTGGCCATTGGCTGAACCTGAAGTATTCTGGCCGGTTTTGGCAAAAATATATTTTCCCCTTCCCGAACAGCTTCTTCGGTAATTAATTTATCTTCCTTATCATCAGTATAATAAGGGTGACTCATACTATCCCTCCATAATTTTATTGAGGACAGGCACCGGGTTGGCCAGATCTGCCGGACAGGCTGCAGCGCAGCGGCCGCATCCTACACAGGCAGGTCCCCCTAATTTTGAATTCAGATAAACAGCCTTGCGCATGATCCGGTGACGGTACCGGGAAGAACGGTCCTCCCGGAAGTTTTCCGTACCACCCTGCACGGTAACTTTGGCAAAATCCTCGGTCAGACAGCCATCCCAGGTCCGAAACCGGGTTCCCGATACCTGATCGAGATTCCAGACATCCTGGACATCAAAACAGTAGCAGGTTGGACAAACCAGATTACAGGCTCCGCAGGAGAAACAGCGGCCAGCCATCTCTTCCCAAATCGGGTGGTGAAAGGAATGGTTTACCTTTTCGGCAACTTCTTCCGACAGGTGAAGCAGCTTCTGGGAACATCGATCGGTTTGCCCGTACAGGATTTCCTTATGCATTTCCACCTGTTGAGGCGCAGCCTGAGAAAATTTCCCCTGAGTAAGCAGAGCTTCCCCTTTTTCGGTGGCTACCTCAACCACAAACCCTTCTTCCCCGATATCGGTCAGGAACAGATCATACCCCGTGGTAACGATGCTGGCTCCTATGCTTTCGAAGAAGGCGGTTTTGAAGACCTGATGGACATTGATGCCTACAATGGTGGTTGAATGACGGTTAGCCAGGTAATTCCAGTCCTTTTTCCCCTCGCTGAACAGATGGTCCAGCATGGAAATGGCCTTGATGTCATACGGATGCACACCGAAAAGGATCCTTGGCCTCGGTTCTATACACCCCTGAAACCCTTCGGGAGAGAATTTGACCAGGTCCTGCTGAGGCTGAAAAAAATACTTCTTGGGAGGGAGGATGGTCGTATCAAAATCCAACCGCAATTCAGCAGGGCTCTCGATCTTGTCGAACACAAACCGATTCTTTTTGGCCTTTGGACCCACCACTTCCTGCGAGGCAATGAGATTCTGAACAAATGGCCCCAGTTCGTCTCTTTGTAGAAAAAGCAGTCGCATATTCCCCTTTCTCCCTTCGGTGACCGGTGATAATGAATTTCGTTGCGGTACTTTCAATTCACCACCTATGGTTAATGATGTTTAAAGATGCTTCAAAGTTGTTCCCATCCATGCCCAGGAAACAACCTGGCTTGAAGAAAAAATGCCAAGATTGCCTGCTAACTACCTCTCCGCTGACTTCTATTTATCATATCGCGTTATATATACCGCGCTCCTCCCATCATCCTTTTTCTCATGAGCAGAAGGGATGACGGGCTATCCAAAAAACCTGTGGTAATATTGGTATATACCAAAACCAAGGAGGAGTGGTTTATTCTCTCCAGATGAAGAGACGATCAGAAGTGGTCGATATAAAGCATAGGGGCAAATCAATTTTGCCCTGCTCAGGTAATTATCCTTCTCAATAATTTATGCCTTCCTAAAAATTTATGCCTTCCTAAAAAAAATTTCCGAGAAACCATCGACCCTTACTCTTACACCACCTGGCAGGAATCATATATTTCTCGGAACACGCTTATAACTGTAAATCAAACTGTCCCTAATGTCAACCTAAAATACGTAAAAAGTACATAGTATTAACTCTATATTTGCGTATTAAAGCGGATTATTTCGAGCAACCTTTAAGTTTTTTTACCTTGTGGAGAGTGAGTGAACAGCCCCGGCTGCATCGGCATTGCATCCGGAACCGTTCACTCCCTGCTCCTTATGCTCTCCTATTCCAGCAGATAGAATTGCATCCCTTACCCTCATATGGATACGGACTGTACCTCTCTATGGGTACGACTGCCCTGGATGGTATTTCAGGGTTACCCGCAAATAACAGGGAGCGCCGGTATATCCCCAGTCGTCATCGGGATGAGCTGAGTTGACATAGTTAAAGTCACTGATGCTCAGGTAAAATTTACCTTTCCAGGCATCTCCAACCCAGAATTTTTGATTTGTCCCTTCTTTCGGTATCGTAACCTCGAAGGGGCTGACAGCAGTGTCAACATCTCCGGCACTGGCCATAAATCCGTCTGAATCCCGTGGGCGATCGACCAGTATCCTGTTCTGATTCCAGTCCCGGTAAAGTTTCCAGACGTATTCCACATCAGAACCCGGAGCACCGGTATGGAAATCGATGATGATGTCATAGTACCATTTGGTTGGAGCAGGCTGGTTCCCATCCTCCAGGGGGGTAAGGTCGATCTGGAACCAGTCCTGATCGCCCTGAAAATCGATATATCCCGCAATCCAGGGGAAAGAGATGGTCGCCTGGTCATTGCTGCGCGCAATGGTGATTTTCTTCGAACTCATTTCCTCTGGATGATTTGGATCATTCAGCCGGTTGGGATCATGGAAATCGAGAATTCTGGTATTGACCCGGTAATCTTTTTTTATCAGAGAAGTATGTTCGAGCTTAATCGAAGCGGCGGATTCATCCGCAAGCTCCATGATTTCGGTATAATAGACGACCGCATTCTGATCAATGGCAGGATCGGGCGGCAGAGCCTGCGGAATATCCCGGATATTGGCCTGAATCCGGTAGGGATTCAGCCCATCGCCATTATCCCCCTGGTAATCACAGACCCTGAAGAAATAGGAGAGCGGGCTCAAGGTTTCCTGTGCCGGAACAAGAACACTCATCTTGAGCTCACCGGGACCAGGCTCACCATTATTATCAAAGGCCCTCCTGATCACCTCGTCACGCATAAGGCTGAGGGAGTAGTCCACCGGGGAAGCCTGGGAATTGGTGTCCAGGAATACCTCAAGCACCCTGGGGCTGCTGGTATCTGTTATCCCCATCCGATACCAGTCCTCGTCTCCCCGAAAGGCGATTTTAGCCGGAGTGAGGCTGTCCGAAACGAGAATATCGGCGGTATCGATGGTATTGTTTCCGATAGCGGTCTCACCGGTATCGGGATCGATAACCTTCACTGCATCTTCGGCAGGATCGCTCACGTCCAGGACCTCGATCAGGACGCGGTACGGGGCCGATCGGGTGATGATCTTTCCCTGGGCAGCCTGAACCACAAGGTAATGGTCCCCTGCTCCGGCCTTGATCTGGTTTTGACAGGTTGTCGATCCGCCGGTATAGCTATGGGAAAGCAGGGCTGCTCCGCCTGCATCCTCCAGGGAGAGCTGATAGGTGAAGCTCAGGCCCTGCCCCTGATCATCGAAGCTTATTGCCAGAACTTTGCAGCCCGAAGCAATGATATCGTCAAGGCAGATGAGGTACCAGTCCTGATCCCCCAGGTAATCGAGGGAGCCTTCTGCAGTGAAGGTGCGGGTTGCGGCATCATATTCCATGGAGGAGGCGCTCGCTCTCGCATCGTTGGTATCCTGCTCATCAGCCTCACAGGAGGCCACGCAGATATCATAGGGTGAAGCCTGATCGAAGTCATCCCGTCCGTAATCTTCGATCAGCACATAATAATCTCCGGCAGCAAGATACGGGAGAAGATGGCAGCCATTCCCCTGTCCCTGAGCCGGCAGGGAGGAGAAGGATTCAGCCAGCACGCCCTGACTGTCGTAGAGCTCGAGTGCAAGCTGCACTTGTGTTCCGCCGGAGAAGGGGGTAAAGTCAACCAGGATGTCATAGACGCCGTCTGTTGGGGCTGTAAACCGGAAGCAGTCGATATCACCGATAGAGCTGATACTGTCACTCCGGCAGCTCTCCGGGTCATCGACAATGAGCACAAGGGCCTGGGCGAAATTTTCATTTCCTTCCGGACCCCTGGCAAAATCGAGGGTGAGGTAATAGGGATTATTCGATGATTCATCATCCATGAGGTCCCGCACGGAAATATAAATATCCTGCGGGGCATGGATAGCGATATTCAGGGAAATCCGGGCTGGCAGATAACTGCCCTCGGGTGCATGGTCAGCCATGAGCCTCACTCTGCTGCCATCTGCATCCTGCCGGTAAACGGTTACCAGAAGCTCTTCATCGGAGCGATAGGTGTTGGATGCACAATTAACCTGGAGGATGCTGTTGGCTTCAACCGCCCGGAAGTGATACCAGTCAACCTCTCCGGGCTTCGAGATGGTCCCGGACACCTGCTGCCGCAAAGCCAGTTCCCGGACCGTGTTTTCCTGTTTCGCGGGAGACTTGCTGCCGCAGGAGCAGAGCCATACTGCCGCTATGGGGATGAAAAGGGATAAGGCCATTGTTCGATCGGTGCATTTCATGATGAAGCCCCCCTTGTTACTGAAGCAGGACAAAATCCTGTGGGGTAAGGATAATATGTTTATTGGGTTCGTTGATATTTACGACCACCTCGGCCATCCGGAAGATCGGCGTGATGGATGGATTATCTTCCGGCACCTCGGCAATGTAGAAGCGGATAAGGTTATCTCCCGGACGCAAGGCAACGCCGTTCTCCGTGGTACACCCCAGGGTGTCCATGAGGTCGATATTCGAAATCGTGAAATGGTACTGCCGTACATAGGAGGGCAGGGATGATCCCTGCGACAGGGGCACTAACCCCTGGTCCCTGACATCGTACTGATAGCTGTATCGCTCCCGTATCCTGGGATCATTCGAGGTGACATTGGTATGCCGCTGGACCTCCTGGTAATCCGCTACGCCGTCAAAATCGCAATCAGCGGTGGATTGGTCTTCGAGAGGATTTGTGCCCATGGGAAATTCAAGGCCATCTGGGATGCCATCTGCATCCGAATCCGCAACATGCCGGTTGGTGCCCTTGACATATTCCTCGCAGTCCGTCAACCCATCGTTATCGGAATCCGGCCAGATGCCATCGGGCATCTGATCGCAGGGGCTGTCCGGCAGCCGGGGATTGAGCTCATGACCGGGGGAGCTTGATTTGACCTCGAAGAAATCGCTGAGCCCGTCGGCGTCAGTGTCCCGGCTGCCCGGATCGGTGCCGCGAGCCGCTTCCTCCTCATCGGTGAGGCCGTCGGCGTCGCTGTCGGCATACACCAGCTCTAGCCCCGGCCTGACATTATAGTTGAAGGCAACCAGGTATTTGATCTTGTACTCGACCGTCAGGCGCATATCGACAATATTGATAAAATCGATAGCTTCAGCGTTTTCGAACAGACGAAACTGCCCCTCCCCCCGGTCAGCCATCCCTTCCAGGGTCGTTTCCGCCATCTGCCGGGCCAGTTGTCCATCTGCCGTCGGCGGAAAATTGCCAAGCAGGAGAAAGGTATGGAAATTAAAGGACCCGACTCCCATCTGGGCAGCCATCTCGCGCATTTCATTGACCCGGTTCCAGATATCCGTATCGGACTGCCTGCCGCCCTGGACGTTGGACATGCCGTCACTCAGAAAGACGACAATGTACTTGGTGCGGATAAGGTTCTGTTCCTCCTGTGCCTTCACCCGGTTGATGTCCCGCTCGATATCGGCATATATGGCCTCCAGGGTTCCCAGATAATCGGTCATGGTATCGTTGGCCACCCGGTTCAGGACCCGGTTGATCTCGTCAGGATCTTTGGTAAACCCTCCCCGGCCATCGGTGGTCCTTGTCCGCTCGAAGACATCGTTATTCCAGAGCATGATCTCAAAGGAGGTGTTCTCGTTGCTGTTATAGGTATCGACAAAGGTCCGCACCGCCTCGATCCGCAGAAAGTGCGGATCAGACCCCACCAGTTGGCCGTTGACCGTATCCCCCATGCTCAAGGAGCAGTCAATGGCAAACAGGACCTTGACCGGAAAGCGGATCTCATCAGGGCTTTCGGTAACAAACATTCCCTCAAGCGTTACCTTGGGCAGGGACTGGATCCTCTCAAGATCAGGCCCGCCCCCGCACCCCAGGGCAACAGAAAGGATGAGGCAGACAAAGAGGGAAAATACCATGCTTCCCGGTAACTCCTGAGTCCCCTCTGTGTCTCTGTGTCTCTGTGGTTTCCTTTCCCTGCGATCTTTGCTGATCCTTCCATCCGGTTGTTTGCCATTACCGTTACCGTACATCGCAGGCATCTCCTTTCCCATCCCGGTCCCTGTCCGTCTGGTCAGGATTGGCATGTCTGGGGCAGTTATCACAGGCATCGCCGATGCCGTCCTCATCAAAATCCGTGTTCTCGGAGGTACGGCAGTTGGGACAAAGATCTCTGTCGGGTCCATCACCCTCCAAAAAGCCGTCATTGTCCAGGTCCTCATCGCAGACATCGCCGGCCGTATCCCCAATCATGAAAAAATCGCTGTTTTCCTGCTCCGGGTTATAGACCCTGCTGCAATTGTCAACCGTATCCGGAACCCCGTCATCGTCATCATCCTCATCGCAGATGTCCCCGCGCTCATCATGGTCATAATCCGCCTGGAGAGGATTACCAATAGCGGGGCAATTATCACTCTGGTTCACGATGCCGTCTCCATCGATATCTCCATCACAGGCATCCCCAATCCCGTCCCCGTCGGTATCGAGCTGATCGTTATTGGCCATACCAGGGCAATTATCGCAGGCATCCCCGTGGTCGTCGCCATCGGCGTTCCGGCTCTGGTCGTTCGGGGTGTAGGGGCAATTGTCCCTGGTATCGACCACCCCGTCGGCATCGTAATCCTCCTGGAGCGAGAAAAGCGGGCCGAGGTCGTAATTGACCACGATCGGGCCGCCGCCTCCCCCGCCTCCTCCGGCACCGCCGGATGGAGGTGCGCCGCACAGATCGTCGGGGCATTCGTCAAACCAGTCATTGGGATTAAAATCCTGGGCCTGAACCGGAATACTCCTCCCGGCAGCCATGACAAGGGCAGTGAAGAGAACCACGAAGAGCATACGGGTGAATGGATGGGAAACAGGGTGCTTGTACATACCTATCACCTCACACTTGCGCGGGATGGAAGAGATAAATCGTTCGTTCCGTCCCGGAGTAGGAACAAATGACGGGCCTGTTCCGCCCGTCAAACCATAAGCTGTTATAGAGGCCGATATCTCCGCTCGAGGCCACGGTCTCCCTCTTCCATGCGCCTTCCTGAAGTTGAGCGAACCTCAGGTTGTTCGCGGCATATCCGCTATGGCTTTTCAGCTCATAGTAGGCAATGGCGGCAGATCCTGCGGCATCGTAGGCCAGACTGCAATAATCCCCGCACCAGGAGGTATCATCCACCATCTGAATCCGCCAGGATGAAGCCTCTTCTTCCGCATACCGCAGGCAATGATGGTCGGCCCTCCCGTCGCCATACTCCTCGACGTAATAGGCTACGCCCAGGAATCCTCCAGCATCACACCGGGCGCCGCTTATCGAGCCAACCACGCAGCCTTCCTCGATCCATTCCTTTTCCCATATCCCCTGCTGTCTGCGGGCCACCCGAAGGCCTCTGGTATTGCCGGGAAGCTCGGCATAGTAAAAAATGACCGGATTGTCCCCGCTATCCAGGGTAATTACACAATGGTAGCCCACACTGTTTTGCACATTGCTGCCATCATCATAGTGATTCCCCTCGACCGTCTCCTCAAGAGCCGCTGCAGAAAGCGCCGAGCGGTCCTTTTTCACGTAGCAAAGATCGGGGTAGCGGTAATTCATGGCATCGCAGCCTTCATAAAAGAACTGATAGGCGAGGTGGATGGCCCCTTCCGAATCAACCGCCACCGAGACCTCGGTTCCCGCCAGCCCATCCTGGAACACGGGATTTCGCTCGACAATCCCGACAGCCCCGGTATATTCTCCCCATCCGCCCGCAGCCTTAAGGCTCAGCATGGCATCGGACTGCTGCTCCCTGCCGCATTCCCGGACCGTTCCTCCCCGGTAGGAGATCACCGGCAGGTTATCCTGGCCAAGGGCCAGGGAGAGGGCCGCACAGTTATCGATGCTCGTGACAGGTTCCGGTTCAGGGCTGGAGGAAAGGGTTCGGAGAGTGCCGGTCGGGTTGTCTAGGACCAGGTACTGAATCTGATAAGCGGCAGCGGTATTATCATCGTCCTGAAAATACGCAAGGTGCACGGTGCCTTGTGCATCCCTTGCCGCCTTGACCCGCGGACTGAGCATCCCTCCAGCCTCGATCCGGGCGAGCGGGACATTTTCCCACCGGCTGGCCACGACATTCCGGGATTGGCTGCCGGTATTGTTACTGCCTCCCCCGCCTCCTCCACATCCGAGGATATTTGTATAGATAATCAGAAGGAGCGCTAACAGCGATATCACCAGTTCCAGGTACCCGCATCTCCTACCCCCGAAGGTAAGCATAGTAAGATTCCCGTGCCTGTGGATGGATTGCATCTTTGGTCTCCTCAACCCTTGCCTGATTCGGAAGGGCCTGGTAAAGGTCTCTGGCCTTGTCGATATGGCCATAATACTGATAAAGTCCGGCAAGATTGACCCGTGCGCCGATATGGTGAGCATCGAGAGCCAGGGCTTTGGTAAAAGCATCTTTTGCCAGACTGTCCTCGCCAATGGCGAGATAGGCTACACCAAGGGCATTGTATATCCTGGCCTGCACTGCCTTATCAAAAGCTTTAGCCTCGCCGAGGGCTTTTTGGGCTATGAGGATCGAGAGCCTGACATCTCCCTTTTCCCGGTAGGTCTCGGCAAGAGTCAAAAGAGCGGTGGGATCGCCCGGATCCTGCATCAGCTTTTGATGGATCCCCCGTAAGGTCTCATCCTTTGACCATTGGGAGGTTATTTCAACCAGGGGCCGTGCCTTTGAAAAACCGGCGTTCCTTGATTGCCGTCCTGCTGAATCGAGGAAGCAGGGTGCCAGCTTCGGATCGCACACTTCCCAGGAATGTGCTTTCTCGACACAGGCCCGGCGATATTCATCCGCCTTATTGCCATATCCTTGAGCCTTCTGGTTCAAAAGCTCGCGGTACTGCTCTTTCTCTTCAGGGGATAAATCAGGCAGGGGAGATTCCTGGAGAAAGCGTTCGAATTCCCGGTAGATCTCATACGAACGGTAGCAGGCGGAAAGAGCCCATTCAGGAGACTGATATTGGATGACGGCGGCGTAGCCCTTCTCCAGGTTCTCGAGGAGCTTTGCCTTGGCAGCCACCAGGCTGGTATCGATACTCCCGGAGAGCTGAAGGCCCATATAGTCCTGAAAAGTCTTTTCAAGAAGGTTATATTCCATTGCGGCCATCCGGGTGCGCACATCCCTGTCCTTCCCGGCCAGATCGGGCTTGCAGGCTTTTCTGGCTTGTGCGGCCAGGGCACGTGCCGTATCGAATTCACCTGCCTGGGCATGGAGATCGGCCATGCGGGCATCGGCTTTCAGTTGCCCCAGGGGGGATGCCTGGTCCCGGCAGGTCTGGAGCACCTTCAGTGCCGCGTCTCCGCTCCCTTTTTTCTCCGCATTGTCGGCCATGGCCATGAAGATTTCCTCCCTGGCACCGGCGCTCTTTCCTCCCCGGTCGAGAACCATCTGATAGTCCTTATTGGCAAGATCGTATTGCCCAAGGCTCTCCCGGATCCGGGCTGCCTGATACAGGAAATCGGTGCTGCTGCTTTCTTTCGGAAGCCGCACGCTGAACTCTTCGAGATATTGAGCCAGGAGCCTGAACTGGCTGATCCGCAGCGAGGAATCGATCAGAAGGCTTAAGGTGTCTTTAATTTTCGCTGACGAGGGATAGTGGACGATCAATTCAGAGCCTGCATTAAAGAGGGTCTCAAGATCTCCCTTCTCCTTGCTGGGAAGCAGCAGGGCATACAGGGCATATTCTCCCATCGAGGCACCTTTCTGCTGATCGGCTATCCGGGAAAGACCTCCCTTGCCCTTGTCCCAGTCATTGACCGCGGACACGGTGAGAGAATTGATGATCTTGGATTCCGCGGCCTGTACGATCCCGCTGACCTCGGTCTTCAATTCCTCATCCTGGATATTCCGATCTTTGAGCACCTTTTGGCCGTATTTGACCAGACCTGCATAATCCTCTTTCAGGTTATAGGCATCGAGAATAAGATGGACCGCAGCCCTGGCCTCTTCCCCCGTGGGGCAGCGATCGATAAACCGGGAAAATTCGGCAATGGCTTGGTCATATTTTCCCTGATCATAGGTGATCCAGGCCACGTTAAAGAGCACATTCGAAACCCGGTGCGATCCGGGAAAATCACTGGCATAGACCTGGCCGCAGGCCGTGAGCCCTCCTCTGGCTGAGGCAATCTCATAATAGGTGAGGCTGTCTTTCTGTTTCAGAGCGCGATAATACGAGAGCACCGCGCTGTAGAGGCCCTCTTCCCGCTGCCGGTTTTTTTGTGGTATAGCCAGGGCGCATTTTTCGTATTGCTTCCCGGCCTCAAGGTATCTTTGGGCTGAAAACAGCGCCTCGGCGTAATTCGCTTCCATCTCACGATACACAGGGCTTGTGTCAAAAAATTCAAGGTAAGCCTTGTACGAGTCCGCGGCCCGGATAAAATCCTCTTTCGATTTTTTCTCTCTGGCTTTCTGGTGGAGGTGAGTAATAATGTCTCTGGCATAAAGTTCGAAGTCAGCCAGATTTTTCTTTTTCTCTTCTTCAGAGATATGGACCGAGTATTTCTGTGCCTTGAGTGCCCCGACCATAATGGCCACATCCTGATCCGCATCCTCGAAGCGCTCCAGGGACTGGACACATTCGAAGATTCTGCGGCTGTATTCCAGAAGCTTTTCGACATCATAGCGCAAGGTCGCCAGTTTGCGGTAAATGGCCGCGGCATGAGACCACTTGTTCTTGATCAGGTAGCGATAGGCCAGTTTTTCCAGAGCCAGAGTATAGACGGGCCGTGACCAGGCATATTTTTCAAAGTAGGCTATCGCATCCTGCGGGCTGCTCTCTTTGTAACACTCGCAATAGCAATAGGCCATATCGGTCAGGGCCTCGGTTCTCACATCCACCCTTTTGTAGGTGTCGATATCCAGCTCGCTGGTATCGCTGAGGCTGGTGACCGACTCCTCGAAGAGCTTGATGGCCTTCTGGAAGTCCACCCTGTTGATGTAACACCAGCCCAGCTTATACCGGGCAAGAGCTGCGGCTGAGCTTTGAGGATAGGTTAACACCTCCTCGTAGTGCCTTTGGGCCATATCGAGGTCCGACAGGTTGAAAAAATGGTCCCCCAGCAGCAGATAGGCTTCCGCTGCATACGGGCTGTCCTTGTATTTGCTGATAATGGCCCGGTACTGGCCGACCATGTCCTCGATCTGACCAAGCTCCCGGTATTCATGAGCCAGAAAGAAATGCACCTTGTCAAGCTCCCCGAAATCGGGGAAGTTGTTGATGATGCGGTGATAGATTTCGATAGCCTGATTCTTCAGGGTGTTCGATTCAAAATGCTCCAGCGATTTGACCGATGAGGAGCCTTTCGGGCTCTCAGCCTTGCGGAGAAAATAGATAATGCGGGATTTTTCGATGTACAGCTCAGCCAGGCGAAGGTAGAGTTCGGGAAGATAGGGTTTGTTCCTCGACCGGTCAATCAGGACCCTGGTATTTTGTATGGCCAGGTCACATTTCTTTTTATCTTCCCTGAGCTTGAGGATAAATTTCTTTTCTTCCCCGCAGGTGTCCTTTTTTTCGTAGGCGTAGCTCTCCGGCTTTTCAGCCTGGCCGCTGCCATAAGCCGGTGCAGCCAGAAAAACAAGCCCCAGGATACTAATAATAGCTTTGCAGGTGAGATGTTTTGTTGTCATTGGAAAATATCCCATCATTTGAAGAAGATATCCCACTCTTCGAGGCAGTTGCATTTGTTGGGCAAAGTTACCGTGTAATCATCCAGCTCATCGTTCCAGAATTCTCCCTGGAAGGGATAGATGGCTATCCTTCCTGTTGGCTTTTGGGCCGAAGCAGCATCCTCCCGGTAGTGATACTGATATACCCGCTGGTACATATCGAGCCCGATCTCATATTCCATGAGGTTGGCCTCTTCCTCGAACTTCAGGATTTCGTTGGCCATTTTCTCATACTCTTCCTTGATCTGGGTTCTCAATACTCTGGTCATTTTCTCGATTTCAAGGGTATACAGCTTATCCAGGAACCCGCACAGAGGCTTATCGGGAAAGAGGGCGATCTTTTCCTTTTCCTGCTCCAGGAGCTTCAGGAATCTCCAGGTCTGGTTGATCTTTTTTTTGCTCAGAAGGAGCAGGAGCAATCCGGGGTCATCGGCTGCCTCTCCCCTGGCGTAAATCGTTTCCAGGGAATGGCCGTAGTGAGCCTTAAATTCCCTGACTACAGCCAGGGCCTTCTGATAATGGCACACCTCTTTGTAGATGAGAGATTTCAGGATATAGTGTTCAGGGGTAAAATAATCCCGGAAGCCGGGGGCTTCAAAGGCATATAAAAGCCCCATTGCCTTTTCCGAATTTCCGAGGCGGTAGTGGTTCCAGGCCCGCTCGAAGAGCGTCTGGGCCTGTTCGAGAACCGGTTTCGGATTCTTCTGATAGATGCGCTCAGCCTCAGCATGCTCTCCCTTTTCATAGAGCAGGCGGGCCAGGGTGGTGGCCGCCTCGCTTTTCAGATCATCCGCCGTACCGGGAGATTCCAGAATATCCTGAGCTATGGCCATAGCCTCATCGATCTTATCCTGATAAATCCTCAGCATGGCTTTTTGAAAAAGATAGCGGTAATAGTAATAGCTCTTTGGAGTAATCCGGTGAAAGTGATTATCCCCCCACTGGAAGAATCCACGCTCCCAGTCGAACATCCCCTGATAATAATTGATAAAATCAGCCATCTCCTCTTCCAGCGCACCATATTCCTGATCACAGACAACCGTGTTGATAATAAGCTCGCGGTCAAAGGGGATGGTGCGGGTTATTTCCTCGAAGAGCTCAAGGCAGTAGGAAACGATCCTGGGATTCGGTTTTCTGACGATAAGATTCACCAGCTCATCGACTGCCGCATGGGACAGGCCGCACTTCTTCAGGCAGATGCCGAAGAAGAACTGCGCCCATTCATAGTCAACCACGTCCGGTGAGTTCATACTCAGGAAATGGAACAGCCGGGGAGCTGCAGCAGCATAATTCTTTTTCTCAAAAAGCGCATATCCCCGGGCAAAAGAATTTGGATCCTTCATTGGAATGGCGGCATCAGCATCCTGCTGGACAACAGGGGGCTTTTGATCCTTTTCACCTTCCCCAGGGTTCTCTGATGCCAAAGCCCTGCCGGAGGAGATTACCATGATCCACAACAATATCAGTGCATATCCGATTATACGCTTCATGGTTTTCCATCTTCCCGCAGATAGTTCTGTAAGACCTTGACGGTTTCGTCCCTCTCCGTTTTTCTCGGAGACAGGTTAAACCGGAATCCCAGGCCAAGACCAAAGCCAAGCCGGTTTTCCCTTTTATCTTCCCTGAAATTGACCAGATCACGGATTTCGAGATTCAGGCACAGGTGCTTGCGGATAAAGTATTTCATGCCGATTCCAAAGCTCACCGAAAGGACGTTTTCTATCACTGCCGCGGGCTTGTTTTCATAACTGACCATCCCTCCGCCGAGGAAAAGGTAGCCCTCGTGGTTCAGTATCCGGCGATTCCAGACCGCATCCTTCCCATAGAAGGGCTTCACCACCAGGTGGGTATGAACCATATACTTGGTTTCCCTGAATTCCGTGGGTGCAACCCCGAATTTCTTCTCAAGGTCTTTGCGCAGCTCCTTTTCCCGGTTGAGCATCAGGTATCCCCTGGCTACCTCCCAGCCCAGATGTTCATTGATGTGGTAGGTATAATGGAGCCCCAGAGGATAAAGATGATAGAAATCATCATCGGGAAAATAGCCACAGCTTGCGCCGATTTCATGGCAGTAGTGGAATACCCTGTTCTGAATGGCATACACCTGCTCCTTATCTGCCGGATCCTCTCCAAACCCCTCCCGTGGACCAGGGAAAAGCAGCAGCAGGAGGAATAATAAAACGATCCATCGTTTCATGCACTCATCTCCTTAAAAACCTACGATATCGAAAATAAAGGGATAGGAAACAACCACTTCTGCACCCTGGGGTTGGGGAAACTGCCAGGATTTGATTTTCTCCTTCATACATTCATGGATCGAATCCGATTGAACGGAAGAAAAGCTGGTCCGGATCTCTCCCACTCTGCCGGAGAGCAGGATTTTCCATTCAAAGACAATCTTTCCCATAAGCGAGGGATTCGAGATCAGGGCGGTTTCGTAGCAATTGGTGATCTCGGCAAGGTGCTGGTCAATCACTTTCTTGACCGCCTCGCGGCTCATGCCTCCTCCCTGGACGCTCACCTTCTTGCTCAGCTCTGCCTTGACCATGGCCATGACCTGCTTCTGCCCGGTCTGGCCTGTCTCCAGAGCGCCGACCTGATCCGGCTCGTCCTGCCCTGCTGCCTCCGCATTCCCTGCCAGGCCGATTCCCCCGCCCTTGCCTCTTCCATAGGCGGCCACACTCCCCTTTCCGGCAACACCGGCACTGCGTAAAACCTGGGCAGATCCCCGGGTAGTGACTACGCCGCCGGAAGGCACTTCGATCCCCGAAGTATCCAGCTTCCCGACGATGCCGCCAACCTTGAAATTCCCTTCACTGCTTGTGGGGGAAGAGACAATGTCGAGGTTCGTCACTGCGGCCAGCACCTGTTTGGCTCCTGACTGAGGTCCCGGATCAACTCCATCTTTGGTGCCGAGCACGCTGAGGAGCCCTGCCTGCTTGATGTTGCGGTTTACAATATTCCCCCCGGCTTTGCCGCTGCCTCCCCCCGCATCGGGTGACAGGCCATTGGCAGGCCCGGCCCCGGATGATTCCCTCTGAAGCGAGCTGACCACGTGAGGACGGCCAGTCCGGGAAGAAGGGTTTTTAGCAACGGAGCGGGTGGAGGCTTCTTTTGCCGTGCGCTTCACCTCAAGAGAAGCGGTTTTCTCCTGCGGCACCGGTTTTTGGGTTTCAAGCGGCTGGGTCTTTTTCGGCTGCCGGCTCTTTTGGGGTTCCGGTCTGGCTGCCTTTTGGGGAACGCTCGTATTGCTCATCTCGGTCAATTGCCGGGTATCCACCTGAGCAAAGCGCGGCTTTTCCGGAACGGGCGAGTGAGATTGCTCCGGCAGCGAAAATACCACTCCTCCCAAAATGAGTAAAAGTCCATGAACGAGCAGGGATTGAAGGAGATTTTTCGGGAAGCGCCGCTCTTTGTCCCGATGAATCGCAACCTGCGGACTTTCTCCCGGTTCAGTGGCCCGGACGATATATTCGTAGCAGCCGTCGCTGAGATAGAGGGTGCCCTGCAGGGGGAGCTTCGAGCGGTAGATCCGCTCCATGTGCGGATACGAGCAGAGGTTTTCAGGCCTGCACAGGCTGGTGAGCTCTTTGACAGTATCTTCATACATGAGCCTGCCCTGAAACTGATCGGTGAAGAAGAAGGAGAAGCTTTCGACATGCTTGTTTTCCGCATCTTCCGCCGGATTTTCAGCCAGACAAAACCGGTCAGACCCGGCATAATATCCGGGAAGGTCATACCTTTCACCCCGCGAGAGAAGACGCACATCGATTACTTCATCCTGCCGAAGCTTGATAACTTCAAGGAGAAGCTCACCTCCCGCCCGATTGACCGATCCCTGCCCGGCCTCTGTCAGTATCTGCCGGAGAGAAAAGCCAGCTTCGCTGTCGTCACCGTCATCTTCGTCTTCGTCCTCATCCTCATCCTCATCCTTATCCTCATCAAAGCGATCATCTGCCAGGCTCGTATCGGGAGCCAAAACCGGCGCGGAGATCGATGCAGGAAGGGGAGGCTCTGGCTGCTCAGGTACGCCCAGAGGATCGGGCTGTGTGCACAGCAGTTCGGCTGTTACGCTCAGCGCCTCGGCCACAGTGCTCAGGGGATCGGGCGGATCACTCGGCGACGGATCAGGCAGGGCAGGGGCTGATTGCCCGGCAGTCTCATGAGTAACTTCGGGGGCAGGTTGGGAGGCCGACCCTTCAACCCTCTCCTTAACCTTATCCCTGTCCTCACACTCCTCCTGGGGGAGGGTTTCAAGCGTGGCATTCAGAGATGAAATGGCTTCATATATCCCCGCTACCGCTATCTCTGCTGCCTCAAGGTCCTGGGACCTGCTGACAATACTCTTTACTTTTGCCTTGAGCGTATATGGCCCTATGGTCACAAAATCGAAGGGGCCGAGCATGCATATGGCTATTGGCTTGCCATTTACCCGGACTCCCCTGCCGGAGCTTTCATCCGAGACGATAAGCTGGTCGCCCTTCACATGAACAATGGCGTGAATATCGGCGATCGATTGGTCATTGAGGACAAGGTCCGCATCGCTTCTGCGGCCTATGGCAACCTTGTCTTGCTGAAAGCAATCCCAGCCGAGATATTTTTCCTTGTGGAAAATAAAAAATTGAATAACCGCGCCATCCGCTGCGCCGGTCTCAGCCTCTCCCTTTTCCAAAACAGAGAGAGGGAGAGAAGGATTTTCAGGTACTGAAACAGCAGTCATGGTCTTCATGCCGAGCTTCACCCACTCTTTTTAGTCATGTCACGGTCCTGGAGAGGAAAATCTTCCAGTATTTCCTTCCGGAACTCCTTTCGGACCGAGAGCATGCTCTTGATTTCATTCTTCTTGCGCTGCAACAGATACACCGCCCCGGATTTTATGGATTGTCCAAGAATGTAGGAATTTCCAAAGTCGATCCGGCTGAGCAGCTTTTTTTCACCCTCCTGGGGCTGAGCCTGGGGCTGGCTGCTGCCCTGGGCCAGGGCACTCCCTGGAGTGAACCTGAAAGCGGGGGACAGGAAGCTCGCCGGCGGCATCTGGAGAATATACCAGAGGATGAGCACACCGATGAAATATTTCAGAGAGTTACTCACGGTGAAGATCTCCTATTTATTCAGAACGGCAAACTGAAAATTCGGGTATCCAGCCACAGCCGCTGTCTTGATCACCTGATTTATGGTCTTGAAGGGAACCCGCTTGTCACAGAGAAAGATGATATGCTCAGGGGCTTCTGTATCCGGCTTCGATTTATCCAGGATTTCCCGGTGTGAGGTGAGCTGACGATAAAGGCCCGACTCTTTCAGCTTTTCCGGATCAAGCCCGATAATTTCACCATTCCGGAGCGTGGCAACGATTTTATCTTCGAGCCGCAGGTTTGACTGTGAGAGAACCAGTTTGATGTTATCCTGGTAATCGCCCTGGGCTGCTGACTCCGGCAGTCTGAGATCTTTCTCAAGCTGAATGACTTGCGGCTTATTCGAGTAAGAGCTGAGCAGAAAGATGAGAATGATGGTAAACATATCCATCATCGAGGTTATCTGTAATTTCGGGATCCCGGAATCCCGATTCTGTCTTCTTCGTTTACCAAGGGCCATTGACCATCTCCCTCCTTATCCTAGCTTACTTTTCCTGAGAGCACTACCCGGGGAAAGAGGGCCTTATCCTCACAAAAGCGGGCTGCATCCATAGCCTGGATGATCGTATCGTACAGAATGCTTTCCTCCGGGATTATTATGAGCGTATCACTCGACGGGTAACTTCCCTTGAGCTTTTGCAGGTGCGTAACTACCTGATTCAGTGGATACGTGCTCCTTTGCCCTTTCGCCAGGTGAGCGTCCCACCTGCTTAACTCTTCACTGCCGAGTGAATCGGAGATAGCCGAAAGGTGTATCTCATCTCCTTTGATCTCCATGACGGCCGTTACCCTGATCGCTTTTTCCAGTTCCTGGCGGCTGGCTTTGCCGGTCTCAGCAAGAACAGGCACCGAAGTGTCTATGGCTTTCAACTGATAGAAGGCCGCGGACAGGAGGAGGAAAGGAACGAGCACCAGGAAGGTATTCATGATAGGAACGAGGTCGATTTCCACCTCTTCTACAGTCTCTGATCTCTGCTTTCCCAATCCAGACATGGCGTGCTCCTCTGAATTCAGGTGGTGATCAGTCACCGTGACGATATCGATCCATGTGGATGATCGATATCAGTCCGGTTCATGGGTTCAGTTACAACTCGTGGATACAGCTTCCTTGTCCTTCTTGAGGGAACACAGGACATTAAAGAGACGGTAGGCTTTTTCCTCAAATTGATCGACGAGGTAGTTTCCCCGGTTATTGAGGATGTAATAGGCTATGAGACAGGGTATGGCCACAATCAGACCAAAAGCGGTGGTCAGCATGGCAATGGAAATACCGTTGGCTAATATCTCCTGTTTCATGGCTGCACTGGCGGTGCTGACACCCTGAAAGGCTATGATGAGACCCTGGATAGTTCCAAGAAGTCCAAGGAGCGTCGAGATATTGGCAAACAGGGCCAGATAGTTAATTCTTGTTTTAATACGGGGGATCTCCCGCATGATATTCTCTTCCAAAGCCCGCTCGATCTCTTTATCCTTTTTATCCGATTTCAGAAGACCGGCCTTTAATATCCGGCCAAGAGGATGCTTTTCAATCCGGCTACACTCCTCGATCGCACCGTGGTAATTCATCTTTTCGAGCAGGAAAATTATTTTCTGGAGGACGCTGTCGTGGTTTAATTTCAATTGGATGAACAGAAAACTGGCGCGTTCGCAAAAGAGGGCCAAAGCCAGGACCGATACTGCGAGGATGAAATACATAAACATGCCGCCTTTTTGTAACAAATCAAACATATTTATCCTCCCCTGATGGTTTATTTACCCTAAAGCCATGATCCTTACTGTGGTCTTGGTGGTCACGGGAGTCCCGGTTTTCATGGTAATCAGGAACTCCCCGGAAAAGGAAAACTTCTTCCAGGTTATTACAATGGGCATATTTTGTACCAGCAGAATTTCCGGAAGGGCAATCGCCGGGCCGATGCCTGCGCCGGGGCTCATTGCAAGCCGGGTTGTGAGGAGACTGGAAGAGATGATCAGGCAGGGAAGAATGGGAGTTTGGTTCTTTTCATCGAGGCCGGCTTTCAACATTGTCAGTGGGCAGGACTATCCCTGTAATTGGGATTGCAATTTTGTAATGGGGGCACCCATTTTTACTGTTTCCTTATCCCTTTGCTCTTCCCATTGGAGAGTCTCTCGGTACGGACACACCGGCAATAAGAAGAGTAATCGCCCACTTTGGCAAAACGCTTGATATCTCCCATCTCGGTCATAATTGTCAAAGGGCCGCCAGAATATGCCTGGAGCAGTTACCGGGCAACAGCAGGCTTGAGTGAAAAGCCGCCTTTTTTAACCGTGGATTGGATATTGTCCCGATTTGCCGCAAACCGGCACCAGGCACAGCAGCTTTACCGGCAGTTTGTCCCTGAAGGAATTGCAGCACCTGCCCCCCTGGAAGTCAGAGGAGAGCTTTAAGGCACGGTCTATTCTTGGAGATCAAGACTTTATCGAGAAGATCGAGCCAGCTCTGAAAGACAAGTCCGCCTTGGAGGAAATCCCCATTCGGGAACGGCTTGCTTTCAGACCGTCCCTGGAGCAGTTGTTGAGTGAAGCGAAACACCAGGACATCTCAGAAAGGCACTCTAAGGTTAAGGCCAGAGGTGAAAGGGACAAGGCTATCCTGAGCGTCCATGTGCACTACGGCTATACTCTATCCGAGATTGGTGCTTATCTTGGCCTCACTACACCCCTATAAGTAAGATTATAAAACAAATCAAACAAGTATAACCAGGTGTCATGGGTGATAAATATCATTATAAACTGATAATTCAAGACCTGACCCCAGACACGGATGTGAAAACTTTTTCACAAACATCAACTCCTTCAAAAGGATAACCTTAAGACCC
This sequence comes from bacterium, assembly GCA_040755755.1. NCBI lineage: Bacteria > bacterium. The sequence goes on from JBFLZW010000013.1 coordinate 130,349, forward strand.
TATTTTCTGCATGATATGAAAGATTTTGCAAATCAAGGGCTCCCTCAAAGAACGTTGCCAGAACATAGAAACAGAGTCCTCCTCTCCTGTGATTGTCGAAATCTCTTGACTATTCAAATAGATATCAATATACCGAAACGGAATACTCTTTTACACTAAAATTTTCACTATGGCACAGGTATTGCTAAAGATTCCCTATGAGTTACTATTTTTATGGTAATTTGGCTCCATCATATTCACCCGGTTTCAAGGAGGCAGGTAATCCTTTAAGACAAAAATTCTCTTCTTCATCCTAAGTCCATAACTATATGGTTTCTCGCGAGAACATCTGAAAAACCCCTCGAATTGGACCCAGTCTGACCTGCTGATCTGCTAATGAAAGAGACTTAAACCAAGGAAGGCCATATATTCTCAAGGCCATATACTCCAGGGAGGTGATAGCCGGAAAAACATTATGTTTTGCTATCCGGGGCCAAAGAGCCGGATTGTATGCCCCGGTAAAGAGCCGTTTTTCTCAAAAGTCAGGGTTAAAATGTTTAGCAATGAGGAGGTATAAGAGATGAAAAGATGGTTTTTGAAAGTCGGCCTGATCTTTACCATGATGATCGCATTAAGCTTTATGACGGCAAATAGAAGTGAGGCTTATTACGGCTACTACGGCGGCCTGTACGGCGGACTCTATGGCGGCTACTACGGCGGCCTGTATGGCCTGTATGGACTGTATGGCCTCTATGGAATGTACGGCCTGTACGGCGGTCTCTATGGCCTGTACGGCGGCCTTTATGGACTGTATGGCGGTCTCTATGGACTGTATGGCGGTCTCTACGGCAGTGCCTACAGTCCTTTCGGTCTCCAGAACATGTATTTTCCTGTCGAGACAGGTACCGGCCTGACCTATCAGATTCCGTTCCTGCAGATAGCTCCACTGCTGGGAATTGCCGGTATGTACAATGCCCTCTTCCCCTCTCTGTTCAATCCGCAAAGCCTGAGTGTGCCCTCAACGCCAACCGTTGCACCAACGGCAAGTGTGGCGGCCACACCCATTGTAACCTGATTATCGTCGTGCTGGCATTTTTCATGGTCAAAAAAACCCACAACAAAATTTGTTGTGGGTTTTTTGTTCTCCGGCCTGCAAAAAGCCGTTAAAGGATAGAGAAATTGGATAAAAAATTCGCATGGACCCTCTTCTTCATGTGCGAGCAGGGAAAGCAATGGAGAACCTCATGAGAAAACGTCACCTTACCAAACCGGCCACCTGCACTCTCTGCGGCTCTGTCGAGGCTAGAACAATCGCCCGCGGTGATTCTTTCGGCTGCCCGGCATCTGATCTGGTCAGATGTCCGCACTGCAATCTCTGGTGGATCGATCCCCTGCCCCCCCCTGCCCGGATACTGGATTTTTACCCTCCGCAGTATTATGGAATACAGAATGAGAAGTTCCACGAATACCTGGAAATTCTTGTCCAGCTCTTTTGCCGCCTGCGGATGGGAAAGGCCGCACGCCTCAACCCTGCCGGGAAAAGAGCTCTGGACATCGGCTGCGGACGGGGGCAATCGTTGAAAATTCTTCAGCAGTATGGGTACGAGTGCTACGGTACCGAGCTGTCTCCCTTTTCGGCCCGCGCAGCCGCCTCTTTGCCCGGAGTTCACATTTTCACTCACGGGCTCCTGGATTGCCATTTTCCTGATCGGTTCTTCGATCTTGTTCTGGTGTGGCATGTCCTGGAGCATCTGCCCAACCCGCGGGAAGTTCTCGGCGAGATATTCCGGATTCTCGCTCCCGGCGGGATACTGCTCCTGTGCGTGCCGAATATCGAAAGCCTGCAGGCCAGGCTGTCCGGCAGCAACTGGTTCCATCTGGACCTGCCCCGGCATCTCTATCAGTATAACCCTTCTGCCCTGAACGCTCTTCTCACCTCCAGCGGTTTTCATATCGTCCGGTGCCACACATTTTCCCTGGAGCAGGGGCCTTTCGGGCTGCTTCAAAGTATCCTTAATGTCATCGGGTTTCCCAGAGACAGTTTTTACCGGATGGTTCACCGAACCTTGCCGGACAATCATATCTCATTTTTCTCCCGGCTGGTCCAGATGGAAATTTCCCTTCTCTCCATGCCCCTGCTGATCTGGCTGTGCGGCCTCTTTTCTTTCCTCGGCCAGGGGGGAGTCATTGACGTACAGGCCCAAAAACCCTCTACCCGGAGAGAGACAGTCATATGAAACCATTCTCCTCACCATCAGCATGTATCTCCTGGAGACAGCTCCGGCTGGCCATCCTGCTTCCGGTAATCCTGGGGGGCTTGTGCTTTGCCAATTCTCTCAATAACTCTCTGCTCAACTGGGACGATCAGGTGTATATTTCGGAGAATCCTTATATCCGCACTCTTTCCGTATCCACCATCGAGGCACTCTTCAGCCGCCCTTATTTCAAAAACTACGCTCCCATCCATGTTCTTTCCTATCAGGTGGACTATCACCTCTTTGGTTTTCATCCGCACGGCTACCGGCTGATCAATATCCTGCTTCATATTCTCAACAGCGTCCTGATCTTCTTTCTGATCCTGGAATGCTACCCGGAAAGTTTTCCTGCAGCCCTTGCTGCAGCAGCCATTTTCGCGGTGCATACCATCCATGTGGAGTCCGTGGTCTGGCTCTCGCAGCGCAAAGATGTTCTGTCCGCCTTTTTCTTCCTCCTCAGCCTGCATGGATATATCCGGTTCCGGAAAAAAGCTGGCTGGCCCTGGTACGGCCTTTCTCTGGGGCTCTTTTCCCTGGCACTTCTCACCAAACCGATAGCTGTCACACTTCCCCTGGTTCTGGTGCTGTATGAGCTGTGCTTTCAGGAAGGGGAGCCCGCCGGGCGATGGCGAAATGTCATCCCCTTTTTCCTCCTGGCCGGGCTTGCAGCCGCAGCCACCTGTTGGGCGCAATATGTCGATTCCGGGATCAAGCAGTATGTGGGACACAGCCCCCTCAGTTCCCTTCTCCTGACCGGGAAAATCCTGATTCTCTATCTGGGCAAGCTGCTCCTTCCCGTTGGCTTATCCAACCGCTATGTGTTCCTGATCGAAAGGCCGTCCGACCTTCTCACTCCTTCCCTTATTTTTTCCTGGGCGCTTGTCCTGCTCCTTCTGGCAGGGCTGATCCGGCTGTGGAGATACAAGAGGGAACTGGCCTTTCCCGGCTGCTGGTTTCTGATTACCCTCCTGCCAATGGCAAACCTTATCCCCACCAGTACCCAGATGGCTGACCGGTACCTGTACCTGCCCTCCCTGGGCTATTGCCTGGCTGCAGGTCTTCTGATTCAGTCCCTCGGCCAACGGGTATCGCAAGGAGAGGGAGGGAAATTCCTCCGATGGATTCAAATTCTTGTGGCCGGAGGGGTGGTCATGGTCTACGGCTCACTGACTCTGGCCAGAAACCGGGTCTGGCGCGACGACCAGACCCTGTGGGAAGATGCCCTGGCGCAAAACCCCGACAACTACCACGCAGCCGCCGGTCTGGCCAACGCCCTTCTGGTCAGGGCGCAAAAAGAGCGATATCCTGTCCTCAAGAAGCAGTACCTGGACCAGGCGCTGCGGCTCTTGCAGCAGGCCCTTGCCATCAAACCTGATTTTGCCCTGGCTCACCTGGGGATGGGCAATGTCCTGATCGAGGGAGGGAAAATCAGGGAAGCCATCCCCTTCTTCCGGGAAGCCCGCAGGCGGAACGACGAGCGAAGATACGCTTCCCGGATCGAGTATAACCTGGCGGTTGCCTATCTGAAATCCGGTCAGCGCAAAGCCGCAGAAAAAACCTTTGCCTCGGTCATCAGGCAGGATCCGGACTTTGCTTTGGCCTACCTCTCCCTCGGCACCCTGTATTTCGATACCGGCACCCGGCAAGGGTACCGGAAGGCGGAAGAGTGCTACCTCCGGGCAGCCAAGGCCGATCCCGATAATCCGCGAGCCTTCTTTTACCTGGGGATAGCCAGGGAGCGGCTGGGAGACATCTCTTCTGCCATCGAAAGTTATCAGCAGTCACTCCGGCTGGCAACAGCAGATGAATTATCGCTCCTCAATCCGGCGGATATCCACCTGAACCTTGCCGGCCTCTACTATCGTCAGCAGGACTATCAGCAGGCAGTGGAGCACTACCGGCAGGTCCTGGCACTTGATCCCGATAACAGCCAGGCACAGGCCGTGCGATCCATACTGCTTTCTCTCGGTCTCTCGGAGTGAATTGACGGTAAACCGGCAGGTGCTCTCCATCCGGCATTATCGGCCCCTTTCATCCGGCAGGAGTAAAGGGACGCTGTGCGGGATCAGGGTGCAGGTAAATGGGGTATAGCCGAAAAAGTCACCGTCCAGCTCGACGGGAATCGGGCTGGCGGCCTGGATGACCTCGATCTTTTTTCCTCGGTAATAGGCTGCATCCGAAAAGATCGAAGGCCGGTGCAGGACAGCTCCCAGCAGGTAGCGAAAGTAATCCCGCCTGGTGCCTCCGGGAAAAGTGCAGATATCGAGCAGGCCGTCATCAGGCATGGCCTGGTGGGTGATGGAAAAAAACCCTCCGTAGTTTCGGACATTGCCTATGACCGCCGTGGTAACCGGAGCGGTGATCACCCGATCATCGATCATAAGAGTAAAGGGAGAGTAGTGATAATGCTTCAGAGCATTCCACAAAGGGGCAAGGTAGGAAGAAACATGAATCGATCCGGTCCGTATCTGCCGCATAATCCGGGTAACCTCTGCATCCAGGCCGAGGCTGGCTACCATCAGGAACCGGCGGTTTGGCTGCTGGCAGATCTGCCCGCTATCGAGCAGCCGGGTTTTCCCCGACCGGATCAGGGAAAGAAAACCGGCTGGCTTTCGGGGCAGGTGAAATTCTCTGGCCAGAACATTGGCCGTGCCCATGGGAAAGACAGCCAGAGGGATTTCCCGGCCCGCCAGACCATTTATGACCTCATTGATCGTCCCGTCCCCGCCTACCACGATGAGAGGAATTTGAGCCTTCCGTGCTTCCTGCTCCGCATCCTGAGAATGCCGGGTGATATAGACTTCCACCTCTATCCCCTGCTGGCGGAGAAGTCTGGCCAGGCTTGCGCCTTTTTCAAGCCCTCGGCCTGCACCGGAAATGGGATTCATGATAATCTTGAATTGCCGGAATGGCTCTGACATAGTGAAGAAACGTATCAGCTTTGAGAAAAAAATGCAACTCTTTGTGCCCGCTTCCGGCATTATACCACGGAAGAAGTAAGAATGCAGAAATCAAAAACCAAAGCGCCTGCTTTTTCCCCCTGCTTTTCCGCCTCCGGTTCCTGACTCTCTCCGAATCCTGACTTCTGACTTCTGACTTCTGACTCCTGATTTAATGACAATACCTTTTCCAGGATGAGCCACATATATCCAATGAGCATTCTTCACATTCACCCTGACTTTTTCGCTGCTGAATCATCTGCTGCATCGTATTAAACAGGTATTGAAGCACGGGATATTGGATGTGCATCTCGCCTGGATTCCCCAGGTTTAAGGTAATAGACTGGATCATGGGATGGATTCCCCTTTCGGCGCGAAGCTCAGGGGACAAGAAGGCCAGGATGGGATGGAAATCTCTGGTGAGGGCCTCCAGAGCTTCTTTCCACCCGATGTTTCGCTCGTTACACAGGCAGCTCAGGTAGGATGGAGTGGTGGCAATCAGTGTGCAATCAGCTAAACGGCTTCCGGCAATCATTTGCTCTTTCACTGATTTTTGTTCCTCTTCCTCTTCCATCTGGACCGGTCTGAGGGTTTCGAAACCAAAATCCCGGGCAATTTTCTCGATAAGCTGAATGAACGGTTCATCCTCCGAGCATAGGCTCCAACTGATAAAAGCTCTGGGCTCCGTAGAGAGTGGTGGCTTCATATTCTATCCCCTTCCGCAAATTTTAGCCCTGGTTAGTTTGCTGGTTTTCCCGGCTTTCTTATTCTATCGGCAAACTTTTGCTTCCGCCCACTCCTGATTGAAACAATTTTATGCTTCCAGCCTTCTTACTGAACCCTGACCACTTCTTTTTTCATGATCATGGCCAATTCCTTGATCAGGGAGAGGGCTTCCTCCGAAGTCTGACCTGCGCAGGCAACCTCGATGACGGGTGTTCGATAAGCCGGATTAAAAAAATGCACTCCAACTACCCGCTCCGGATAGGAAGTCTTTGAAGCTATTTCATCAATGTCATGAGTTGCAGTAGTGGCAGCCAGGACGGTAGAAGGTGTACACAAATGACTTAAGACGTTAAAGAGCTTTTTCTTGATGCTTAAGCTCTCGACAACCGCCTCGATGACCAGGTCTGATTCGGCGATGAGACTCAGTTCGCTCGTAATATAGATATTGCAGTTGATCCGCTCCTTCTCCTCCTGACCAAGTGGAGGGGCCTGAAAATCCTGCTGCAAAGTGGCCTCGATTTTCCGCTGGATCTTTCGCTCTTCCTGCCGGGTCCATAAAATAACCGGCAAATCAGCCTGGGCCAGGGCAATGGCTATTCCCCGCCCCATCATTCCGCCCCCCAGCACGGCCAACTGATTTATGCTGGAAGTACCTCCTTCTCCCCTGTGCTTATGGTGAAAAATCATACGGACATTTAAACTCCTTCCTCCCCCGGTCTCAAACCTCTGTGAACCTTCAATCCGGTATACCGGCCTTTTTGTTAGGTCGGCCGTCTCGGAAAATAATCCTTAAAAGAGATCATTACCAATTTGTTAAAACAGAATCGCTCTTATGGGAAAGACAACACGTCAAAGTTGTATTTCTCCCGCAGAGACGCTGAGACGCAGAGGATATCATTTTCGGTCATTCTCTGCGCCTCTGCGTCTCTGCGGGAGATCATTCTTCTATCCTTAAAATACGTGCCATCGGATGTGCACCATGTATCCCATATGAGCAAACAGAATTCCTCACTCCTCATAAACGGTTAAGCGGGAGAGTGAGTACAGGCTGTCGGGAGGCCGCGGCGGGATTGATCAATCCCGCCGCTCCGAAGAGGGGAAGGGATCTACTGAATCTGCTTTGCCACCTTGGTTTCTCCATTCACTACTGCAATAATATACTTTCCGGACAGGGATGTCCGGGACACATGAGAAAACGGAACCGATTTACTCATGCCAGCACTTAAGCCTCTTTTGATGGAAGTCTTGCCAAGAAGTGTCCCCAGATCCGTTCCATTCTCGGAAAGGTAAAAGGCTATATCAAAACTGCCGATGTTTTTGTCCTCAGTATTGCTTACCCTGAGCACTCCGTACAACAGCCATCTTTTGATAAGACGAGAATGAGAAAGGTTTACCCAGGTTCCTGTAAGAGAAAACACGGTGATGCAGCCAGCTTTGGTTTTAATGGCCTTCCCTCCAGGGCCACTTGCGGTAAGAGTGATTGTATAGGTTCCCGGCGAGGTATAGGTGTAGATCGAGGTCATTTCGGCTGTGGTGTCTGTGGTACTCGTCTGATTAAATGTCGTTCCGTCGCCATAATCCCAGAGCAGGCTCTCTACCGGTCCTCCCGTATTCAGGGCTTTCACGGTAACTGCAAGCGGTACGGCTCCACTTGCCGGTGTTACAGAAAAATCTATCACCGGCGGCCCATACACCGTGATGCAGGAAGGTCTGGTTTTGGTACTCTTCCCGCCGGGGCCTGTTGCCGTAAGGCTCACGGTGTAGGTCCCATCTGAGGTATAAGTGTGGCTGGGATTCATCTGGCTGCTGCTTGCTCCATCGCCAAAGTTCCACAGCCAGCTATTCACCGGCCCTCCGCTGTTCGTGGCGCTGAAGGTCACGGCAAGTGGGGATGCTCCGCTTGCAGGTGAAGCGGTAAATTCAACCACCGGCGGCCCATACACCGTGATGCAGGAAGGTCTGGTTTTGGTATTGCTTCCTCCCGGCCCTGTTGCCGTAAGGCTCACGGTATAGGTCCCCGCTGCGGTGTAGGTATGGCTGGGATTCATCTGGCTGCTGCTTGCTCCATCGCCAAAGTTCCACAGCCAGCTACTTACTGACCCTCCACTGTTCGTGGTGTTGAAGACTACGCTCAGTGGCGCTGCTCCGCTCGCCGGTGAAGCGGTAAATTCAACCACCGGAAGAGAAGCGGAAACAGAACCAAAGGCATAGAGCTTGCCGTCATCGCTCCCGACATAGACTGTGCCATCCACTCCTATAGCGGGGGAGGATTCAATCCGGCCTCCTGTCTGGTAACTCCACTTCAGGCTGCCATTGGGATTCAGAGCATAGACTTTGTTGTCATAACTTCCAACATAGACCGTTCCATCCGCACCCAAAGCGGGGGAGGAGTGGACACACCCGCCTGTCCGGTAACTCCACTTCAGACTGCCATTGGGATGCAGGGCATAGACCTTGTTGTCATAACTTCCAACGTAAATCGTGCCATCCGCTCCTATGGCCGGTGAGGAATTGATTCCGCCACCGGTCAGGTAACTCCACTTCAGGCTGCCATTGGAGCTCAGGGCATAGAGCCTGCCATCCCAGCTTCCCACATAAATGGTGCCATCATCCCCGACAGCCGGGGAGGAACCGACATAGTTACCGGCCTGGTAGCTCCACTTCAGGCTGCCATTGGGATCGAGGGCATAGACCTTGCCGTTATTACTTCCGACATACAGAGTGCCGTCATTTCCTAATGCCGGTGAGGAGTAAATATAATCCCCTGTTTGGCAGCTCCATTTCAGACTGCCATTGGGATCGAGGGCATAGACTTTGTCCTGCTCACTTGCAACGTAGACCGTGCCGTCATCCCCTAATGCTGGTGAGGAAAATATACTGTCTCCGGTTCGATAGCTCCACTTCAGGCTGCCATCGGGATCAAGGGCATAGATCCTGTCATATCTTATGCTTCCGATATAGATTGTGCCATCTGCTCCGATAGCCGGTGTGGAAGAGGTATACCCGGCTGGATAACTCCACTTCAGGCTGCCATTGGGATCGAGGGCATAGACCTTATCCTGCTCGCTTCCAACATAGATCGTTCCCTTGGTATCTATGGCTGGTGAACCAACCTGAGCACCGATCTGGTAGCTCCACTTGAGGGAATTGGTTTGCGCCCCAAGGTAAGGGCTGCGGCCGGTGTGCCTGGCATCGTGCCCCCGGCATGGCCAGGCACTTTTGGCCAGACTTTCACTTGCCCTGACACCAAAGGCATACAGTTTGCCATCGCCGCTTCCGATATAGACCGTGCCATCATCTCCTATGGCCGGTGAGGAATAGACCCTGCCTCCCGTTTGATAGCTCCATTTCAGGCTGCCGTTGGGGTTAAGGGCATAAATAATGGCATCGCCACATCCGAAATAGACTGTACCGTCCGCGCCTATGGCTGGCAGGTCGAAGACCCCGCCCCCGGTCTGGTAACTCCATTTCAGGTTGCCCGCCGGGGTAAAGGCATAGATATTCGTGTCCCCGCTCCCGACATAGATTGTGCCATCCGATCCTATGGCCGGTGAGGAGGAGATATACCCTCCGGTCTGGTGGCTCCATTTCAGGGTGCCATTGGGATTCAGGGCGTAGAGCCTGCCATCATTGCTTCCGATATAGATCGAGCCGTCAGCACCTATGGCCGGTGAGGAGAATATCCCGTCCCCGGTCTGGTAGCTCCATTTCAGGGTGCCATTCGGATTCAGCGCATAGAGCCTGCCGTCGTTACCTCCGATATAGATCGAGCCATCAACTCCTATGGCCGGTGCGTCCCAGATATTGTTCCCGTTTTGATAACTCCATTTCAGGCTGCCGTTGGGATCGAAGGCGTAAACCCGGTAATCGTCACTTCCGATATAAACCGTGCCATCCGCTCCTATCGCCGGTGAAGAATGAATAGCGCTCCCCGTTCCATATTTCCACCTCAAACTGCCATTCGGATCAAGGGCATAGACCCCGCCATCGTAACTTCCGAAATAGACCCTGCCATCCGATCCTATGGCCGGGGAGGAGTAAATCTTTCCTCCGGTTTTATAGCTCCACTTCAGGCTGCCGTCGGACCTGAGAGCATACAGCTTTTCATCGTTACTTCCGACGTAGACCGTACCGTCAGCGCCTATGGCCGGTGAGGAGGAAACCCCGCTCCCGGTCTGGTAGCTCCAGAGCAAAGAATTGGTTTGCGCTCCAGAATACGGGCTTTGGCCGGTGCGCCTTCCCTCATGCCCCAGACACGGCCAGGCACTGCCAGCCAGCCCCGCTGCTGATGCAGGGCCGGGCGCTGCTGCCAGCACAAAGATAAAGATACACGATGCTGCCGCACAAGCCGCGAAAAACCACCTGATCTTATGATCTTCCATACGTTATCCCCTCCTGTTATGTTCCCTGACCTTATAACCTTATGGCATCCTGCTTCTGCTCATCCTGATCATGTTGCTCATCCTGGTTTTTCTCATCGACACTGCTGTCTCAGAGAGTTTTTCTCAGCTTTTCTCACCTCACTGCTCACGAGGAGGCCCAGGCAGTCACCTTATCGTAATGGGATTTCAAATAGGAACCGCTAAATCCAAATGAAGCATTTATCGTATTCAGTTCGATTTCCTGTATTATTTCGGATATTTTTACTGAATCATCTATAGGAAAGCCCCTTGCCGGATACTTATGGTTGCCTATAGCGGTTCTCAACCGGCTATACTACAAAGACAAAGGTAAAGGTAGTAAAGGTAAAGGACACCATCGGGTATTAATCCTGACTGGAGTACATTGCACGTTTAATGGGTGACCCTGAATTTCAAAAGATACTGACCTGCTGCAAATCCGTACAGACAGGGCAACCAGGCAGGTTTTGCAGGAATATCCGGCCATAGGGCTTGGTGAGCAGGCGGCGGTCGAGGATGCACAGAAGCCCCCGGTCCTCGCGGCTGCGGATCAGGCGGCCTACGCCCTGGCGCAGGGTGATAATGGCCTGCGGGATCTGGTAGGTCAAAAAAGGATTGCCTCCGCTCTCCCGCAGGAAATCGATCCTGGCCTCCGTAAGGGGCTCGGTCGGAACGGCGAAGGGGAGGCGGTCGATAACCACGCAGCTCAGGGCATCTCCCTGGACATCCACCCCTTCCCAGAAAGAGCTGGTGGCAAAGAGAACCGAGTGAACATCTTTTTTGAATTCTTCGAGGAGAGCGGTCTTGGGGCGCTCTCCCTGGCGGAGCATCTGATAAGGAAGTTTGTCCTGGAGCAGCCGGTAGATCTGATCGAGGTTTTTATAGCTGGTAAAGAGAATAAAGGCCCGGCCACGGGACACGGTAATGATTCGCTCGATTTCCTCTGCGGCCCGGTGAATGAATTCGGCCTGCTGGGGGTCGGGGAGGTGGGTTGGAACGTAAATCAGGGCCTGCCTGGTATAATCGAAGTGCGACTTGAGCACCAGCTCGGTTGCGGATTCAAGCCCCAGGCGGGATTTGAGGTAGTCGAACTTTCCATCCACCGACAGGGTGGCAGAAGTTAAGACCAGCCGCCGCATCTTGCTGAACAGGAGCCGTTTCAGGTCAGCGGACACATCGATCGGCGAGGCGTGCAGATACACTGCCCTGGTGCGGCTTTCGACCCAGTAGACATATTCCGGATCAGCCATGTCCATGATAAAGCGCAGGTTACCCTGAATCTCGCGGCTTCGGCGCTCGCAGGCATGAAGGGGCTCGGATTTGGCCTTCAACCCCACCAGTTGGCTGGTGAAAAGCTCAAGGGTATCGGCCAGGGCCCGGTATCGTTCTCCGAGAAAATCAGTGATCAGGTGGGATTTCAGCCGTTTTTTTTCCAGCCCGGCCGGAAAATTGATAAAAAAAGCCCCGGATCGCTGGCCGAGAAGGTTCAGGGTATCATTGGTGGCCGGATCGGTGATTTTCGCCTCTTCCATCTCCCGCCGGGTGTCCTGGATCAGCTCCTGAATCTGGTAATTGCTGACCGAGAGGCCGAAATACTCAGTGGCGATATCCTCCATCTGATGGGCTTCATCGAAGATGACCGCCTGGTAGCGGGGAAGCACTTCACCATGGATGCTCCCTTTGAGCAGGAGATCGGAGAAGAAAAGGTGGTGGTTGACAATGACAAGGTCCGCTTCACTTGCCTCCTTCCTCAGCCGGTTCATGAAGCATTCCCGGTGAAAAGGACACTTTTGCCCCAGGCAAAAATCCCTTTTGGAGTTGACTTCTTCCCACAGGGGCTCGTTATCGGCAAGAAAGTCCAATTCTGCCCGGTCCCCGAACCTGGTTTTCGAGATCCAGGACTGGATCCCCTTGAAAATGTCCAGATCGCGCCTGCCGTTCAGCCGGGGATGCCTCGAAAATTCCTTCCACCGCCTCTGGCACAGATAATTCCCCCTGCCCTTCAGGTTGCAGACCAGGAACTTTTTGGGAATCAGTCTGGACAGAAGTGGAATATCCTTGAAATAGATCTGTTCCTGGAGGTTCTTGGTGCCGGTTGAAATAACAACCTTCTGCCCGCTGCCGATCGCCGGGATCAGGTAGGCCAGGGTTTTCCCCGTCCCGGTCCCCGCCTCGACCAGAAGAGGCATGTCATCCACAAGGGATGCAGCTACGGCCTTACTCATCCTGATTTGGTCGGGCCGGTGTTCATAGCGGCTGAACATCCCGGCCAGCTTGCCCTGCCGGTCAAGAATGGACTCGATCAGGCATTCCAGTTCCTGAAGGGTCTGGAGAGTCTTCATGACTTTGTCCCTTCAGGCTTCTGGCTCTCCATCTTGCGTTGAGCCAGGCTGATGATGACTTCCTGAGCAATTTCTTCTATGGATTTTCCCGTGACATCGATCACCGGCCAGGCAGGCGCAGTGTGGTAGAGAGATTCCGCATACGAGACCTCTTTCTGAACGGCATTGATATCGGAATAGCTGTTTTTGACAGGCAGATTGAATTTCTCCATCCGGCTCTTCCGGATCCTGGCGAGCTGCTCGGCTTCGATGGTCAGTCCGACGATCTTCCTCTGGTCGATGCGGCTTAAAATGTCGAACGGCTGTATGCCCGGAATAATCGGCACATTGGCCACTTTCCATCCGCGGGAGGCAAGATAGACACTTAAAGGGGTCTTGGAGGTCCGGGATATCCCTACAATGACAATATCAGCCTGATCCAGCGACGAAACGTTCTTTCCATCATCGTGATCCACGGTAAAATTCATGGCCTCGATCCGGGGATCAACTTCAGAGGGAGAAAACTTGAATGTGCCCGGCACTCCCCTGGGAGTAACCTTGAACAGTTCCTCCAGCCTCAGAAGCAGAGGGCCGAGAAGGTCGATGGCCGGAACATTGGCTGCCCTGGCTTCCTGAATAATCGCTTCCCGCAGCCTGGGAGAAACCAGGGTAAAGACAATGATGCCCTGCTCCTCTTGGGCCTGCCAGACTACCTGGCTGATATCCGCGCTTCCCTTCATCTGCGGCTTTACCTGGATTTCCACTCCCACATCAGGGAACTGGGCCAGAACCGCCTGGACCACTGTCCTGGCTGTTGCGGCTGTACCATCTGAAACCGCAAAAATAATAAAGTTTTTCACAATAGGCTTTCCTCCCTGCCCTCTATTATCTCCCACCCGGTCAGGAAAGGTCAAGGAGAAGGGTATAAAAAAATTGACAATACCTGATTTACCATTTAAGATAAAATATCGAAAAGTCAGGAGTCAGGAGTATTGGTATCTCAATAATCACGGAGGACCCTTGTGCATGGAGCATAAAGACAAAAAGATCTGGATGGATGGAAGCCTTGTCGACTATGAGTTGGCTACGGTCCATGTATTGACTCATTCCCTGCATTATGGATTAGGAGTTTTTGAAGGTATCCGGTGTTACAAAACCAGTCAGGGCACCTCGGTTTTCCGGCTGGAGGAGCATCTTGATCGGTTTTTGAATTCTGCCGCTATCGTCCAGTTGACTTCCCCCTTTTCCAAGGAAGCCTTGCGGGAGGCCATAAAAGAGACGATCAGGGTGAACCGACTGGAGGCAGGCTATATCCGTCCGATCCTGTTTATCGGAGATGGAGCCATGGGGCTCTATGCCAAGGGGAACCCGGTGCGGGTGGCGATCGCTGTCTGGCCCTGGGGAAGCTATCTGGGAGAGGAGGGTCTGGAAAAGGGAGTCCGGATCAGGATTTCTTCCTATATCAGGCAGTCTGCCGGCATCAGCCTGCATCTTGCCAAACTGACCGGTAATTACATCATTTCCCAACTTGCCAAGCGGGAAGCGATCCAGGATGGCTATGACGAAGCCCTGCTCCTGGATCAGGAAGGCTTCGTTGCCGAAGGTCCGGGGGAAAATATCTTCATGGTCAGGGATGGAGTGGTGTATACTCCGCCGGTAGACAATATTCTGGAAGGTATTACCCGCGATTCGGTCATGAAGATTGCCGCCAGGGAGAATATCCCGGTTGTAGTCAAGAGGTTTACCCGTGACGAGCTTTATATCGCCGATGAGGCATTTTTCTGTGGGACCGCTGCCGAGGTTACTCCAATCCGGGAGGTGGATGGCCGCACCATCGGATCCGGAAGGCGGGGAGAAATAACCCGCAAATTGCAGCAAACCTATTTCGATGTCGTTCATGGACGCAATCCGGACTTTTTCTACTGGCTCACCTATGTCGGAGAGTGACCGGTTCACGGCCATAAAGGCAGGAGGCGAAGGAGTATGGTAAGACTTTGAAAAAGAAATTTCTCCTCGGTTTGCTCATCAGTGCGTTCTGTTTATTCCTGGTATTCCGGAATATTGATTTCATTGCCCTTCGCAAGTCTCTGGCTGAAGTTCAATACGGGTATCTTCTGGCGGCGCTTTTTTTTGTTTTCCTGTTCACCCTTTTTCGGGCCGTGCGCTGGAAGTATCTGCTCGATCCGGTGAAAAAAATCGGGACAGCGGATTTATTTGAAGTCACAACTATCGGCTATCTGGCCAACAATGTCCTGCCAGCCAGGATCGGGGAAGTGGTCAGGGCCCTTGTGCTGAGCAAAACCGAAGGGATCAGTGGAGCTTCATCCCTGGCAACTATCGTTACCGAGCGCTTTTTCGATATTCTCACCCTGCTCTTCATCCTGGCCTTCGGCTCCCGGCATCTGCCCCTGCCGCAGGCCAAAGGTTATGTAATTTCCCTGGCTGCCGGATCATTCGGCATTCTCGTTGCCTTTGCGCTCCTGATGCGGCATCGGCAGGAATGGCTTTTCAAGATGATTCGCAGGCTTATCGAGCCGGTCTCCCGGAAAATGGCTGACCGGGTGCAGCAGTCGATTCATGGCTTCGGGCAGGGCCTGCAGGTATTGCACTGCCGCGGGCATCTGATAGCGGTCTTTCTGCTGTCGGCCTTTGTCGGCCTGTCAATGGGGGGAATCTACTACTTTGCAGCCCTGGCCTTTGGCATTCCCCTGACCTTCTCCAAGCTGCTCCTTCTCATCTCCATGATTTTTCTTGGGATCAGCATCCCCTCTTCGCCGGGATTTATCGGCACCTTTCACTACTTCTGCATCAAGGGGCTCCTGCTCGGGGGGGTGAAAGATAAACATCTGGCTTTAAGTTATGCCATTGTCATCCACTTGATTCAATACATCCCCGAATCTCTGGCCGGGCTGTTTTTTCTGTGGAAGAAAGGCCTTTCACTCGGGGAAATCAATACGGCCGAGGTGCCGATCGAGGTGGTGCAGGAATGAATTCTCCTCTTGACAGTCTTAACCCTGTTCAACGCGAAGCGGTGCAGCATACCGAAGGACCGCTGTTGATCCTGGCCGGAGCAGGCTCCGGAAAGACCCGGACCATTACCTACCGGATATGGTACCTTATCACCCAGAAGAATGTTTCCCCCTGGAATATTCTGGCGGTCACCTTTACCAACAAGGCAGCCGAAGAAATGAAAAACCGGGTGAAAGCCCTGCTGTCTCATTCCGACGGGCTGAAGGTATGGATCAGCACTTTCCATTCTGCCTGTGTCCGGATATTGCGCCAGCATATATCCCGGCTGGGCATGAGCAGCGATTTTGCCATCCTGGATGCTCAGGATCAGATGAAGACCATCAAAAGATGCATTGCCGATGTGGATGACCATCCCCAGTCCATGCAATCGTATGCGGTTCTGGCTGAAATCCGGCGTGCGAAAAATGACCTTGTCTCTGCCCGCGAGTATGCCGATTCAGCCGGAGGAGACTTTTTTAAATCCCGCGTTGCCCGCATCTTCCGGGCTTACGAAAAACGGTTGAACGAGGACCATGCCCTCGATTTCGACGACCTGCTGCTGCTTACCGACAGACTCTTCAGGGAATGCCCCGATGTCCTGGCCTCGTATCAGAACCGGTGCCACTATATCATGGTGGACGAATACCAGGATACCAACCATGCTCAAAGCAGGATTATTTACCGCCTGGCCCAGCAGCACCGGAACATCTGCGTTGTCGGAGATGACGATCAGTCCATTTACCGCTGGAGAGGTGCGGACATTCGTAACATCCTCGGTTTTGAAAAGGTGTTTCCGGAAACCAGAACCATCCGGCTGGAGCAGAATTACCGCTCCACCAGAACCATTCTGCGGGCGGCCAACCAGGTGATTGCTCATAACAGTCTGCGGAAAATCAAGGAGCTGTGGACAGACAACGAGGAGGGGGATAAAATCTGCCTCTATCAGGCCCCGGACGAGTATGCGGAAGCCCGCTACATCAGTCAGCAGATCCAGGCGCTTCGGCGTTCGGATTTTTCCGACTGCCGTTCCTTTGCCGTTCTCTACCGCACCAATGCCCAGTCGCGGACAATCGAAGAAGCCCTGCGCAACGATGGGCTCCCCTATCAGATCGTCGGCGGACTCAAATTCTACGAGCGAAAGGAAATCAAAGACCTGATCGCCTATCTGAAGGTGATTGCAAACCCCGATAGCCGGACAAACATTTTACGGATCATCAATGTGCCGCCCCGCAAAATCGGCCAGACCAGCCTGGCCAAAATCGAAGCCCTGGCCGATGAAAACCGCCTTCCCTTCTCTCAGGCGCTTTTCGCCATCCTGGAAACTCAGGAATTAAACACCACCCAGAAGCAGAACCTGATGAGGTTTCTCCAATCCCTGAAAAACTGGAGAGATGTCCGCACAAGCCACACCATCTCGCAGCTCCTGGATCTTGTCCTGAAAGAGACCGACTACCTTGCCTATCTGGAGGAGGAAAAGACGGATCAGGCCGAGTCGCGGGTGGAAAACGTAAAAGAGCTGCTCTCCGGAATGAAGCATTTCGAGCAGCAAAATCCGGACAGCAGCCTGGAGGACTTCCTCGACCATGTGAGCCTTTTATCCGATATCGATGAATACCACGAAGGATCAGGCGCTATAACCCTGATGACCGTGCACAGTGCCAAAGGGCTGGAGTTTCCCGTGGTCTTCATGATCGGCATGGAAGAGGGACTGTTCCCCATATCCCGCAGCACCTTCAAGCAGGAGGAACTTGAGGAGGAGCGCAGGCTCTGCTATGTGGGTATGACCAGGGCAGGAAAGAAACTCTTTTTGACCCGTGCCGAACAGCGAATGGTCTATGGCAATACTCAGCGCTCGGAGGCATCCCGGTTTATCGCGGAAATTCCGCCGGAATTCCTTGACCTGAGTGGGGGCCATGCGGCATACCGGTCTTCTTCCTCCGGAAATGCAGGATATCGAAGCATTCCTTCTACCCGGAAGGAACCCTCAATGACTCCTCAGCCGGAGAAGCTCCAAAAGCAATTTGCCACTTCCAAAACCCGGCCGGATTATCTCCAGAACCCGGTTGAAAGTAACGGAAATTTGCAGCCCGGTGACCGGGTTTACCATGAACAATGGGGTGAGGGGGTAATCTTCAACTGTGAAGGAGAGGGAGAGAACACCAAAGTCTCCGTGAATTTTGGCGGATTGAGAAAAAAGCTCCTGGTCAAATATGCCAGGCTGAGGAAAATATAAGAGAGGCACTAGAAAAAACGAGCATTGTTTAAATTGTATTTTTCTAAGGAGACACGGTTACAATGAAGATTAGCGTACAGGAAGTAGAGTATGTAGCTAAATTGGCCAGGTTAAAGCTCTCCAACCAGGAAAAGGCTTTATTTACCCAGCAACTGGACAGTATCTTGCTCTATATGGATAAGCTGAACGAATTGGATACCGGAGACGTTCCGCCAACCTCTCATGTCCTGCCGCTGCACAACGTCATGAGAGAGGATGAAGTGCAGCCTTCCTCTGCTCCGGAAGATATCCTGGCCAATGCCCCGGAAAGGGAAGATACCTTTTTTGCCGTGCCCAGGGTGATTGAATAATCTGCTCTGCCGAGCGGTATTCCTCTTTCCTGTGGTTCTATGGTTTAGGGATCCTGATGGTAAGGTAAATATCTCCGGCTTCTCCCCGCGCGTTTACTTTACCTTTTCCCTTAAGGCGCAGTTTAGTTCCATCCCGAATACCGGCAGGAATAGTGACCACTAACCTTTCCGTAGAGTTACCCTTATTAAATACCAGGTCTTTTCGGGTTCCCTGTTCGCTCTCCTGCCGGGTAATACTCAGCTCATACACCAGATCACGCTCAGCCTGCTGGATGGTCCTGGAGTTTTGCTTTGGCCTGTTCAGGAGCATCCCTTTGAGTTTCTGCCCCCAATGGTGCACAGTGCCCTTTAATCCAGCCGAAACCGGAGAGAGCTTGGGTGGGATATCTTCCCTCTCTTCCTTCGAGAGGCCGAAAAGATCGGCAAAACTGCCGCTGAGGCTGACCCTGCTTTTCCCTGATTCCCTGGGAAAACCAGGGCCGGGAAAACCGGCGACCCAGCCGGTGACGAAAATCTGAGCGTATCCGGAGAAAACTCTTTGAAAGAATTTTTCATTAAAGGTGTAGCCGCTCGGTGAAAATTCCCTGTTCAGCTCCTGAAAAATGGAACTGTAAAGAGGGTTGGTGAACAGGTCACGAAAAATATCTTCCGGTGAGTATCGAAAATTCTGGCTGCGGTATCCAGCCTGGCTGTCATATCCGGCTCTGCTGCCGCTCTCCTGCTCAACGCACCGGAACCGGTCATACTCTCTTCGCTTGGTTTCATCGATCAGCACTCCGTAAGCAGCCGTGATTTCCTTAAATTTTTCGGCTGCATCGGGTGCAGTATTGCGGTCAGGGTGATACTTCAGCGCCAGTTGCCGGTATGCTTTCTTGATCTCTTCAGCCGAAGCGTCAGAACTGACCCCAAGGATTTGATAATAATCTTGATTTTTCATGATAAATCCGTTCCCGTAGCTCCAAATACCATATGCTTCAACTAATTATGAAGCTTATTCGGCAGTTAGTCAACCCTACCCTTATCCCTGCAGATGTTCCTCATTTCCCTGTGATCATAGCCCTGACAGAATTCGATTGAACCAGCAAGTTCAGTAAGATCTTTCCGCCTTTTCAATCTAATATATTCTCGCAGCGCTTCATGGATCAAATCCTTTTTCGTCCTGGCCTTGCTGACAGAAAAGGCTTCCTGCAATAAACTGTCGCTCATGTCTCTGGTTGTTCTCATTCCATTCTCTCGGCTTGGTATTTAATTCTATTATACACATTGTATGTGTATAATCAAGATAAAGACCAGTAATTCTCATTATATTGATGAGGAGAAGGACCAGGTACAGGGAGAAAGCCCCCCAGGACTTACCAGATTGGCCCAAAGGGGAGAAGAAAAGGATACAGGTTTGGTTGAGTCGGTAAAGGATAAGGGCTGAGAGCAGGAGGAGCATATCCATGTGGGCCATACCCATAATATCCGAGAGGAGCTAAAGGCAAGGCTAGTTCTGGCCATAGCGGAGGCATTGAAGATGGATACAGGGCTGACAGCCCAAACGATAGCCCGCCCGTTGCCCTCCAGGGACAGGCATTAACTGGAATGATTGGCTGCAGGGCCGGGGCTGACATCGAAGATGGCGAAGGTGGCGCAGAAAATGGAGCAAAGACGCCATTTTGTGCAGGGCCAGGATACTGAGAAGGAAGAAAGAGCGGGGAGGGAGCAAAACCAAAGCCTGGCAACGAGGAGGAAGATGGCGGTGTAAAAGATGGACCGGCAATCGGGGCGGATGCAATCCACTGCCCTTCCAGCGCAGTCCCTTCCCGGTAATGTGCCTGCCGGGAGGTGCTGCTTTTGATTGCAACCGATGTATTGAGCGGCGGATAGGCGAAGGAAGCCATCGGTATTTGGGGGGCTGATGCTGCCAGATCAGGCAGCCAGGCATTTTCATAGCCGAAAGCCTCGATCGAAGCAGGACTAAAAGTTGCAGAGGGATAAGCTGAATGCACCCCGAAGAAGGGACTAAAGGGGGCAAATGCTGACATCACCGCTCCTGAAGCCTGACGAACAGCTTCATCCTCTACATCAGGCAGGGCACTGCTGAGCGGTTGCGTCTGCGGGACCGGGCCGAAGCTGATATGACTTGGCCTGCTTGGCCTTGGGATATCCACTGTTTGAGCGGATGTCAGACAAGAATGGATAATAAGAAGCAAAAATATAAAAAAAGAGACCTTCTTTAACAAACCTGCTCAGACCTTCAATCTCTGGGGAAAAAATTGTTGAATAAGCTGATGCTGGATATCAGTAGGTTAACGCTGGATATTTACTATATTGATGGTATATATTAACATGGCTGGAATATCGAAGTCAAATAAAAATCAAAGACGCGATCTATTCGGCGTGTACAAGATTCTATCGGCTAATACATTGAAATATTGTAGATTATCCCATAAAAAGTCTACGCATGCAGTAAACTCACGCTCATAATTGTATATGGTCCCTCAAGCATCCTCCACAAATTGAATTCCCTTGATAAAAAACTGAGCATTATATTTTCTTATTTACCGATGTATATATGTTCATTGTATGGCTGTTTTGTTTACTTTTTAGTAAAACTTTGAATACAGGGTTTAATAATACCCACGAGCTCTCGGTAAAGATTAACATAATGATTTATTTACTTTTATTAATCCTATCTTTCTTGTTATCAATCATTGTTACCCCGATAGTCAGAAATATAGTCCAAAAAAACGGTATCTTAGATATTCCAAATGCACGTAAAGTGCATAAAATTCCCATACCTTTGCTGGGAGGAATGGCCATATTCTGCTCTTTCTGGATGTGCCTTGCCCTGGCCCTGTTCATTCCAATAATCCGTCAGTCATTCGGAGCGCACCTGCGAAGCTGGCCAGGTCTGATTCTGGGATCTCTGGTCATTATCGGGATTGGCGCCTACGACGATTGCAGGCATATCCAGCCTGGACCGAAAATTCTCTTCCAGGGGCTGGCCGGCAGTATAATTATCGCCAGTGGATTTCAAATCCGGCTGGTGAGTAATCCCTTTGGCGAAGGTGCCTTGAGCCTTGGGTGGCTCTCCCTCCCCTTGACCTTTTTCTGGATCGTGGGCATTACCAATGCCCTGAATATGATTGACGGTCTGGATGGATTAGCCGCCGGAGTAACAGCCATTGCCGGATTGACCATTTTTGCCATCGCCCATACTAACCGGAATTTCATGGCAGCTTTTCTGTCGCTGATTCTGGTGGGCAATGTTCTTGGATTTCTGGTTTATAACTTTAATCCAGCCTCCATCTTTCTCGGAGATTCAGGCAGCCTTTTCCTCGGATTCTGGCTGTCCTTTCTCTCTATCCAGGGTGCGCAGGCCAGAGCATATCCAGTCCTGCCCATAGCTGTGCCGCTCATGGTTCTGGGATTTCCCATCATGGACATGCTGTGGGCAGTGCTTCGCCGTCTCTTCCAGCCAGGCACGGATACCACCAGGTTAAGAGATAAAATCCTTTCCATATTCAAGGCAGATCAGGGCCATATTCATCACCGGCTTTTAAGCCGGGGTTTTTCTCATCGGCTGGCTGTCCTGCTGCTGTACTGTCTGTGCCTCATCTTTGCCGGATGTGCCCTCTGCATTGCGCTTATGCCCTGGATCAACCAGAGAATCGTTGCTTTGTTCCTTCTGGCCTCATGTTTGTCGGTTAAAAACATGACTGACCTGAAAACCGCGGGTTCGCCGGAAAAGGCTCCCCTGCCGCTCGCGCAGGAGTCCGGTTCAATTACCATCGGGGAGAGGAAACGATAACAGGATTTGAGGGAAAAAAGTGAGTGGTCAGTGACCAGAAAAAAACTGAAAAACTGATAACTTCTTTACTGGACGGAATATGGGGAAATTACTGATAATCAATCAATTTTTTTATCCTGATCTTGCTGCAACCTCGCAGTTGATGACCGACCTTGTCGGAGAACTGCGGTCACGGAAAATGCCGGTGGATGTGGTAACGGGAAACCGCGGCTACACCAATCCAGGAGCCCGCTACCCGGAAGAGGAAAATTATTGTGGAGCGCACATACACCGGTGCTGGTCAACAGGTTTCAACCGCGGTGGTAAATCAAGCAGGCTGTGCAATTACCTGAGCTTCTATCCCGGCGCTCTCGCCCGCTGTCTTCAGGTTACCAAGCCGAAGGTGGTGATGACCATGTCCACGCCGCCCCTGATCGCTCTCTTAGGGCTGACGGTCGCCCGAATCAAAGGTGCCCGGTTTATCTACTGGATTCAGGATCTGTATCCTGAGGTGGCCATTCATCTGGGATATTTGAAGCCGGAAGGAAAAATGAGCCGCCTGCTGCAAAAGCTGTCCACCTGGATTTTGCAGCAGGCCGATCAGATCGTGGTAGTCAGTGAGGGCATGAATAACCATCTGATGCACGCCGGTATCTCTTCATCCAAGGTCAGAATAATTTTCAACTGGTCAGACGATGACCGAATACATCCATTGCCAAAAACCGAGAATCCCTTTATAGTCCAGCAGGGTCTGTCGGGGAAATTTGTCGTGGCTTACTCCGGAAATATGGGGCTGGCCCATGATTTCACAACTATTCTGGCTGCCATGAAAGCCCTGAGCCGCCATCAGGACCGGCTGGCTTTCCTGATGATCGGCGACGGAGCCAGGAAAAAGCCTGTCCAGCACTTTGTCCAGGACCACGGACTTGGCAATGTCCGGTTTCTTCCCTATCAGCCTCAGGAAAAACTGGCTGAAGTACTCGGTGCTGCGGACCTTCATCTTGTGTCTCTGAATCCCCGGCTCGAAGGGCTGGTCTTTCCCAGTAAAATTTATGGTGTGCTGGCCGCGGGCAGGCCTCTTCTGTTCATCGGAGATCCCCGGGGTGAGGCGGCCAGACTGGTGCGGGAGGGAAAGTGCGGCCAGAGCGTGGCTGCGGGAGATACTGACGGTCTGGTGGCCATTATTGAAAGCTACCTTCAGCACCCGGAAATCGCCCCGCGCGAGGGGCTGTGCGGCCGGCAGTATCTGGAGCAGCGGTTTTCCCGGCGTCAGTCCCTGGAACAGTTCGGACGGCTGCTCGAATGCTGAAGGGGGAGGAGGCAGTGGTCAGTGGTCGGTGGCCGGTTATCCAGTGGTTAGTGATCCGGACAGATAGTCCCCATCTTATAGGAGAGGAACCACAATTCTCCTCCCCTTGAGGGGGGAGGCTGGGTGGGGGTGATGGTTATTTTCATCTTTCCTCATCGAGAGAAGGAACAGGGAACATGGGGAAGCATCTGTGATCAGGGAGAAGAAAGGATGCGCATTGCAATTAACGCCATTAACCTGACTTCGGCAGGCACTCTGGTCACCTGCAAAGAATTCCTTGCTGCCTTATCCAGCCTCAAGACCAGTCATCACTATCTGGTCACGGCTCCCCGGGGATTTGGCTATGAGCAGTTGAGGCTTGGGGGGAGGTGGGAGGTAAGATTTTTTCCCGGATGGAAAAAGGCAAATCCCCTGTGGCGGATATGGTTTGACTTTTTTCTGTTCCCCTCGATGGTTCAAAATTTTCAGGCTGATGCGGTCATGGCCCTGGGTAACCATGCCCCGGCCAGATTGCCGGTGCCGGTCCTGGTGCTGCTGCGAAACTCTTTCTACGTCGATACTGACCGCTATTCACTTCCTTCCCTCGGTGCAAAAGTGAGGAAGTATCTGGAAACCAGGGTCTTCAGCCGGACTGCCCGGCATGCCGATATTTTTGTGGTTCAGTCAAATTATATGAAAGCGCGACTGGCTTCCGTCTGGAAGGTAGAGGAAAAGCGCATTTGCGTGATTCCCAATGCAGTGGCAGGAGAGCTTCTGGCGGGCGAGGAGACTCCGGCAAGGGAATTGCGGCAGGGAAGGGAGGAAAAACCATCCAGGCCATCCGTATTTGACCATAAGATGATCTGGTTGTATGTGAGCCGCTATTACCCGCATAAAAATCATCAGTTCATTCTCTCTCTGGCCGAATATCTTAAAAACCTGGGGATTGACGACCTGCTCTTTATCGTAACCCTGGACCAGAAGCTGCCCGGCGTTCAGGCGCTGCTTGAAAAGATCGACCGGCAGGGATTATCAGAAGCAGTGGTCAATGCAGGGGAGTTGTCTGCGGATCAACTGAGAAAATGGTACCAGTGGGCGGACGGCCTTTTCTTTCCCTCCTATCAGGAAAGCTTTGGTAATCCCCTGCTGGAGGCGATGCGATTCGGACTGCCTGTCTGTGCCGTGGACCTGCCCTATAGCCGGGCATTATGCGATGACAGTGCCATCTATTACCAGGTGGATTCGGTAGCGGATGCTGCGCAAAAGATTCTCTCCCTCAGAGAGAATCCCTCTTTCCGGGCTGAACTGGCCCGAAAGGGAAGAGAAAAATTTTCGACCTTCCCTCAGTGGAATGAAGTGGCCCGAAGCTATTTATCCGTGCTTGAAGCAAGGATGTAACTATCTGCGATTTACCGAGATAATAGGGACTGCGAGGATTGAGAAAAGCGGAAGATTTATCAAGTCTTGCCTGACGATGAGGCTGCAAGGGAAGGATACTTGAGAGTCATTGACGAGTCAGGTGAAGATTACCTCTATCCGAAGTCTTGTTTCATTCCTGTTCAATTATCTCGCAATTATCTCGCGAAGCGGAAGAGGCCCTGCAAGTAACGAAATAGTCGGTTTACTCTGTCCGCCCGGCACTGACTCCGGGTCACCTTCTCTCTTTCCCAATGAGTATAGAGTAACTAGGCCTAAATCGAATGGCACTTACATAAGCCAAGCTTATAATATAGAGAGGACACAAAGCACACAGGGAAAAAAGATCTCCCGCAGAGACGCAGAGACGCAGAGAACAACCAATCCGGCAAGGTCCTGATGAAAGTC
>JBFLZW010000014.1 GCA_040755755.1 bacterium
TGTTTTTTATCCACCTTAAGGCTGCAAACTCGTCCACCGACATGGTCACTTTTTAATTTTTTAACTTATCCTACTTTTAACTATATAAAATATACTTTGTCGATATAAAAATTAATAAAACTAAATGGAATGGCACTTACATAAGCCAAGCTTATAATATAGAGAGGACACAAAGCACACAGGGAAAAAAGATCTCCCGCAGAGACGCAGAGACGCAGAGAACAACCAATCCGGCAAGGTCCTGATGAAAGTCGGGATATATCGATGTGTCAACGGCCTGGAAGCAAGCAAAAAGTAAAAAGGCACAAGGAGGAACTTGTTTTACTTTTACTTTTCAATGATATCCTCTGCGTCTCAGCGTCTCTGCGGGAGAATTACTAATTCTTATGTAAGTGCCATTCAAACTAAATGCCAATCTAACCATTTAATCTTCTTCCGGCTTCCAACTCTTGATTCCTGGCTCTTCTTGCACCAAAGTTTGAACAAAATTTCTATTGTACGGGCAGTAAGGGCCTAACCAAATAGCCTCACCAAAAGATATTAGTCACTCTCAAGTTCTCACTATATTATTATACACCAAATCAGGAGGATGGGTCTCCAGTTCCCGAGCTCTTCTGCCTGCATTGATCCAGCAGCATGCGGGCCTGCCAGAAGTTCGGTTCCAGTTGGATGGCTTCCTGAAGGTGCTCGATGGCTTTATCCAGGCGGTTGAGTTTGAGAAAGGTGCAGCCGAGATTAAAATGGGCTTCGGCATTTTGGGGATTGATTTCCAGAGCTTTTTGCCATTCCCGGATGGCCTGCTCCGGCTGGTTGGTTTTGAGATAGATATTACCCAGGCCCATGTGGGCGGCCAGGTATCCGGGGTCCAGAGTGAGGGAGCGCTGGTATTCCTGCTGAGCCAGGCTATACTGCCCAAGCATTTCGCAGGCTATGGCAAGGTTGGTATGGGCCACGACCTGCGTTGCCGGGTCGGGTTTGAGCTGGAGCAGTTTTTCGAATTGCTCTCTGGCCTCCTGATAGCGGTTGTTCTTCAGATATATCCCTCCCAGGTTATTGTAGGACAGGGTGCTGGCAGGATGGAGCTTGATATCCATCCGGTATTCAGCCAGAGCCTGATCGAACTTGCCCAATTTCTCGTAGATTATACCAAGGTTATTATGAATATTGATGAACCGGGGGTCCTGATCGGCCACCTGCTGAAATTCTTTCAGGGCTTCCTCAAGAAGGCCGGTCTTTTCGAGGGCGGAAGCCAACAGGAAGCGGGCCAGGATATTTTTGGAGTCTTTCCGGAGCAGATGGCGAAAGGAGGTGATTGCCGCCTGGTATTGTCCAGCGGAGAATTGTTCGCTTCCCTGATCGAAGAGGGTCAGGGTATCGATCATATCCTTGGGATCAGGGGGGGAATCGGGACGGTCGGCAATAATGCGGACTGTCTGGATATATCCCAGCCCTTCGAGCCGTGTCCGGGTTGCTGCATCTATCTCCACGGGCTTACTGGCATGATGCTCAGGAGGGGCGGCAGCCAGAAAAGCGTGAAGTATTTTCCCCAGATTTTGAGCCTGTTCCGGATATTGCTCCAGCACATTCTGCAGTTCATGCGGATCAGCCGATAAATCGTATAATTCCAGGCGGGGTGCCCGGATATATTTCCATTTCCGGGTTCGCACCCCTTCCAGCCTGCTCCAGCCAAAATTGGCTTCCGGAAACCGGGTTTCCAGAAAAATCCTGTCATCACTCAGAGGATCCGCCCCGCTTCGGTTCATCTGCGTGAGCAGGCTTAATCCCTGCAATCCCGCAGGCTGGGGAATTTTGAGGAGGTCCAGGACCGTTGGCAGGATATCCAGCGTCTTGACTGGCCGAGAATAGACCAGCCCTTCAGGCAGCCCCGGATAGCGCAGAATCAGAGGGACCCTCACCGTGGCATCGTAGAGAAAGATGCCGTGAGTGTTTTCCCGGTGCTCGCCGAGGCTCTCCCCATGATCGGCCACCAGCACGATCAGGGTGTCATTCAATCTGTTAATCGCTGCCAGTTCCCTGAGCAGGAGCCCGACACAATGGTCCGTGTACGCGATTTCTCCATCGTAAGGCCGGTCAGGGTACCTGCTCCGGAACGGCTGGGGAGGGTCGTACTTGGTATGGGGATCAAAGTAATGCACCCAGAGGAAGAAGCGGTCAGGGTTTTTATTTTTCAGCCACTTGATACTTTCTTCAGTTACTATTTCGCCCCGCCGCTCATTATACAGCCAGAAGGCTTCATGCTCGGAGGATCCGGTCTCCCTATCCGGCGAAAGGGAATCATCGAACCATTCAAAACCCTGGTCAAGGCCAAATTGCCTGCTCAGGACAAAGGCTCCGACAAAGGCTGCCGTAGTCAATCCCTGCTGCTGTAAAATCTGCGCCAGAGTCCTGGCGGATGCATCCAGCCGGTACTCCCCGTTGTTTACCACTCCATGCACGGCAGGGTACAGGCCGGTCATGATAGTGGCATGAGAGGGGAGCGTGATCGGCACCGGGGTGAAGGCCCATTCGAACCGAATGCCCTCTTTGGCAAGGGAATCGATGGCCGGAGTGTCTATCCCGGTGTATCCATAGCAACTGAGATGATCGGCCCGCAGGGTGTCGATAGTAATCAGCAGCACATTCCTGGGCGGGTGTATCCCGCCGTCTTGAGGGGCCTGCTGCCTCTGAGCGCGTCTGCATCCCGCTCCCATGGACAGGCAGAGCAGGAAGATGATAAGGATATGAATATGGCACAAATGATCCGCTGTTTTTCCCATCTATGACCCTGAATCGGCAAGCCGGGCCGCTTTAATCGGCTGCCGCTGTGCAAAGAAGTGATCAGTCATCAGTTTTTTACTGACCACTGATCACTGATTACTGATCACTGATCACTGAACTTAAATGCCCGGGGGGGCCTCATCGCCGATAGGGCTACATCTACCTGGCCTTTGATCAGTGATCCATCCTTCAGAAGACCGGAAAGAGTAAGGCAAATCATTCCCTCCTGAACTTCCCTGAGCGCTAATGATCTCATGACCTGTTGATTATTGAATGTCAGTATCAGATCATTATACCCGTCACCACTGAGGTCCTGAACGTTGATGGAGGGTGTACTCCTGACCGGGATATCTGCATAGCTCCAGCGGGCAGGTGCAATGTTTTCTCCAATGCCCTTACGGCCAAGCAGAATAGTTTCCGGATCTATGGCCGTAACGTCAAGCCCCTCCCTGCCCAGAACGACAAGCTGTATCTTTCTGCCTCTCAGGAAATCGGGTGATTCTCCCGGATAAAGGCCAAGGGATATCCAGATAATAGGTGGAACAAATCCGCGGTACTCATAAGCTTCCATATCATATCTGGCTACGCCGTCGCTGTCTCCATCCCAGGGCCGCACTTCACCGTCCCGGTCATTCTCAGCGCCGGGAATTGCCGGATCATTTCCGGCATCGATGCAGGGGGAGCCGTATTGTAAATGATAATCGCCATTGATTAAATCAGCAAACAGGGGTGGCAGACTGATATTGCCTGATCCCTGATATCCACCCTGAATATTGGAATAGGAAATTTTCAGGGAGCTTGCAGACAACTGGTTTACAACCTTTACGTCCCGGTATCCTCTTAAGATGCCTGACCTGGTAATCCTGGAAATCTTATCCCCGACTTCATTCGGAGCATTCCCCCAGAGAATGCAGTTGGTGACAACCGGCGAGGATTGATCACTTAAGATGCCGCCACCTGACAGGGAGGCAGAATTACCGATGATGGTGCAATTGATGATTTTCGGTGAGGGGAAGTTGTACTCTGGCGAGCTCGACAGGGTATATCCCGAGCAATTGATTCCCGCTCCAAGGCGGGCTGAATTCAGGGCCAGAACGCAGTTGGCAATAGTCCACCGGGTGGCAAAGCCGGTTATGGGCCAGGTACAGTAGATGCCGCCGCCGTAATCAGCCGAATTTCCGGTAATTGTGGAATTGCTGATATCCAGGGCATCGCACTGGCAGTAAATCCCCCCTCCCCGATGTGAAGCCTGGTTGAGGCTGATCGTACAATTGACGACTTTCGGCTGGTAGCACATCGAGCCAAAGCAACTGATCCCTCCGCCGCAGGGGGCAGAGTTATCCGTAATGATGCAGTTGGTTATTACCGGAGCGGAGTTGCAGCAGAATATCCCGCCGCCGCCGTTGAAGTCCTCATCCTCTGATGCCAGATTGCCGGTGGCGGAGTTCCCGGTGATCTGGCAGTCGGTAAGAGCTGGCCATGAGCGCTCACAGGAAATTCCTCCCCCAGAGGCGGCTGAATTTCCGCTGATCATGCACTTGACGATCGAAGGCGATGAGTTATGATTACAGAAAATTCCACCGCCCGATTCCACTGCCAAATTCTGTACCACCTGGCAATTACTGATGGTAAGCGAGGAGTTAAGGCAGTGGATTCCTCCCCCGTACCTCTGGGCCGACCCATTCTGGATGGTAAAACCATCGAGGAGACCATTTGACCCTATATTAATCAGGGTCAGAGCCGATCCTGTCTGAGAGCCGTCGATAATTGTGGAATTAGGGCCGCTCTGGCTGATGATGGCGATATCCTTCCCGCTCAGCAGAATATTTTCCCGGTACCTGCCTGGATAAACGACAATAGTGTCCCCCGGGAATGCCGAATCGATAGCCTGCTGAATAGTGGTAAAATCACAGCTCCCATCAGCAGCAACCGCAATCCTGGTCAATTCAGGCCCGTTACTCCCCTCTCCCCCGCAGGCTCCAATATCGGATCGGGAACCATCCGCATCGAGCAGCCGTGGATGCCCGGCATCCCTGCAGGGAGAGGCAGTTTGCAGATGGTAATTACCAGCTTCAGGATCAATGAACAGCGGATCTGCATCGATATTTCCCGGTCCCGGACAGCCATGCTGAATATCACAGTAACTCACTTTCGGACCGGCTTCAGAATCCGCGGTTATCTCCGAACCATTGTCCCAGAAAATTGAGTTCAGGATGAAGGGTGAAGAGCAATGGCTGACAGAGATTCCCCCGCCGCTGGAAGCCGAGTTCCTGCTCACGACACACGAGGTGATGTCGGGTGAGGAATACCAGTCGCAGTATATCCCGCCTCCCTTTTCAAAAGCCAGGTTTTCCATGATAATACAGTTAGTTATTTCAGGTGAGGCCTCAAGGCAATAAATTCCCCCGCCGAAAGGGGCCGAATTGCCGACGATGGTACACTTTTTGATGAGCGGCGAGGAGGATTGACAGAAAATACCGCCGCCTTTGGTGAAGGGAGCTTTTGCCTGGCCGTTTCTTACCGTGACGCCGCTGAGCACGGATGAAGTTCCTTCTCCGTGTGCACAAGTGACCACACTTCCTGAATTTCCTCCATCGATAATAGTCGAAGCGACGATATCGGGATCGTTCGGGTCCCCGCTTCTTATAATAATGCCCTTGCCGCAAAAATCAATATTTTCCCGGTAAATTCCCGGCTGGATAATGATCACATCTCCATCAGCGGCAGCCTCGATCGCTGACTGAATAGTTCCGTAATCGCCGGGCACAAGCCGCTCTGCCGCCCGGGCAGGGGGAATCGGGAATATCACCACCGCAGCCACCCCCCCCAAAACCAACACCGAGAGTAAGCTCAATATCCTGTTGTTCATTGTTTTTCTCCTTTCTGGATAGGCAGGTGCACGATGGATGCATCAGGGGTTGTCCGTGACGATCAATTCCTTTACCGGCAGTCCATCACTCCATACTCCCATGAAGCGCTGCTGCGGAGTATTGCCGAGGGCATATTCCCAGTTCTTCTGGTAAAAGGCGGCGTCAGTGAGAGCATCGAACAATTTCCACAGGCAATAGTAATCAAGAGCATTCGGGCCGGCGGCAGACCGTAGCCCGGTATCGGCAGCCGAGCAGGCAGGAGTAAAATGATCTGCCTTCAGGGGGGGAGATCCACGGTAATCCGAAACCATGATGATATAATCTTTTTTCTCCAGGGGGATCTGCGGTATCCGGTAAAATATCTCTTTGGCAGCCCGGTCACCGGAAACAAAATCCTGATCACCTACCATCAGGAGCACAAGAGTATCCGCCGAAATAGCCGAAAGGTCTTCGAGGGGAACTGTGCTTGTCCATCCCGGCTCAATAGACATGATCGCTCCTGGAACGGGAAGACCGGACTGTACAGCCAGGGCAGCCAGATTGACAGCTATTATCCCGCCGGTTGAATGACCCACGACAGCAAATTTGCCAAGGTCCGGCCTGACATGATTTTTGGCCTTCAATATTTCCAGTGAATTCTGCACCGAGCGAATGGTATTCGAGGTGAAATCTTTGGGTTTGGAAAAATAGGACTGGTAGGCTGGAAAGATGACGATATTGCCCTTTCTGACGATATGCTCGATCCAGGCGCCATATGAGCTGGGCCTCAGTGCATCCCATCCATGCAGGAAGACGATTAAAGGTGCCGTCTCAGGCCGTGGTGAATCCGGCTCAAAGAGATGATACCGCAGGGCACCGGAACCATAGACATTGCTGATGACCTTGCCGTGAGGGTAGTCTGCACCGCCAAGTCCCGATGATGGCTGAGGAGGTCCGGTAGTGGCAAAGACAAGGGAGAAGGTGACAAAGAGTATGAAAGGAAGACAAAGAAATACCCGGACGATTCGCAAGTACCTGTTCTGGAAAGCAGAGCTCATGCTCTGGCTTGCTGGAGGCATTTTCATCTCCTCTTTGAGGCTTGTGGCTTTTTTGGTTGTAAGGCCTGTCAGTTGACAATAAGGGTAATTCTCATGATACTCAGGGTTGAAAACCACACCCTTGAGGAAGAACTGGATACTGCCGATGGCAAAACCTGCAAAATGTATGAGAAAGTTATTTGAGATAAAATAGTGATTACTTTTTCGGCCTCTCTTCCTGAGAAGAACTACCCTTATCGTGGTGGGGAGATGAAAAGATTTTGAACGGGCTCTGGAGCAGATTTCAATCGGAATCCGCCTTGAGCACCGATAAAAAGGCTTTTTGAGGGATCTCTACCGAGCCGATCATCTTCATGCGCTTTTTACCCTTTTTCTGCTTTTCCAGCAGCTTTCGCTTCCGGGTAATATCCCCGCCGTAGCATTTGGCCAGAACATCCTTGCGAAAAGGCGAGATGGTGGTCCGGGCGATGATGGCTCCGCCGATAGCTCCCTGAATGGCGATTTTAAACATCTGTCGCGGTATCTCATCCCTGAGCCGCTCGCAGGCATGGAGGGCGCGGGCGCGGGCATGATCCCGGTGGACGAGCTGGGCAAGCGCATCCACCTTCTCTCCATTGACCAGAATATCGACTTTGACCAGATCCGTCTCGCGATAGTCCAGAATTTCGTAGTCAAAGGAGCCATACCCCTGAGTCAGGCTTTTGAGCTTATCGTAGAAATCGTAGACAACTTCTGCCAGCGGCAATTCGAAAACCATTTCAACCCGGCCCGGTCCCGTATAATGATACCCCGTATTGATACCGCGCCGCTCAAGACACAGCTTCATGACCGCGCCCAGGTAGCGGTCGGGAATGATGATTGTGGCTTTGATAAAAGGCTCTTCCACCTTGTCGATCGAGGTGGGGTCTGGATACAGGGCCGGATTGTCGATCGTGATTTTCCCTTCCTTTTTCAGAGTAACCTGGTAGCGGACCGTAGGGGCGGTCATGATCAGGGACAGGTCATATTCCCTTTCCAGTCGCTCCTGGACAATCTCAAGGTGCAAAAGGCCCAGAAAGCCGCAGCGAAATCCCATGCCCAGAGCCGCTGAAACATCTTTCTCAAAGGAGAGAGCCGCGTCGTTCAATTTATATTTCTCCAGGGCCACTGCCAGGTCTTCATATTCATCGGTCGAGACCGGATAGAGAGAGGAAAAAACCACCGGCTTGGCTGCCCGGAATCCTGCCAGGGGCTTGTCGGTCGGACGGTCGGCCAGCGTGATCGTATCCCCGACCCGGGCATCGCTGACAGTCTTGACACCGGCAATGATATAGCCCACCTCACCAGCCTGGAGATTTTGGGATTTTTCCCGCTTGAGGCAAAAATAACCGACCTCTTCCACCTTGTACTCAGCCCTGTTGGACAGCAACTGGATGGTATCGCCTGCCCGGACCTGCCCCTCGAAGATGCGGCAGAAGATGACCACTCCCCGGAAAGGGTCATACTGGGCATCGAAAATCAGGGCTGAGAGGGGATTGTGCTCATCCCCCTTTGGCGGGGGCAGCCGGTGAACAATCGCCTCCAGGATCTCATCAATGCCGATTCCTTCCTTGGCTGAACAGCGAATGGCCTCATCAGGATTCAGTCCCAGTTCCGAATCGATCTGCTCCAGAACCCGGTCGATATCGGCTGAAGGCAGGTCGATCTTGTTAATGACCGGGATAATGGAAAGATCGTGCTCCATGGCCAGATAAAGATTGGCCAGGGTCTGGGCCTCCACTCCCTGGGAGGCATCGACCAGGAGCAGCACTCCCTCGCAGGATGCCAGTGCCCGTGATACTTCGTAGGTGAAATCCACATGCCCGGGCGTATCGATCAGATTCAGCGTATACTTCTGGCCATCGCGGGCCTGGTAGGGGAGGCGTATGGCCTGGCTTTTAATGGTAATCCCCCGCTCCCGCTCAAGGTCCATGGTGTCCAGCATCTGATCCTTGAACATCCGGGGATCGATCACTCCGCTCTGCTGGATGAGCCGGTCAGCCAAGGTGGACTTTCCATGATCGATATGAGCTATGATGCTGAAATTACGAATTAAGTTCATGGTTATATCTTGCTTCCCTGGTAAATTGCTCCTGAAAGATTGGTTAAAGATTGGTTAAGGTCATGAGTTTTCATGATAACCTATTTTGCATAAAGAATCAATCTCATTGAAACAGGGACAGATGTTCCCCATCTTGTATGGGAGCCTCTCTTCAACTTCTCCCCCTTGATGGGGTAGGTTGTGTGGGGGGTGATAGTTATCTTCACCATGCCTCATGGAGGAAAGGAACATGTGAGCCTGATCAGGCTAATTGATGGAGACTGGATATCAGGATATTTGGGGGATTGATAAAAAGAGTTGGCAAAGCGAGAGGTTGATATTGATAATCTATTGGAAAACAAAAAGAAGGTACTGGTTCAAAAAGAAAGTGAGAAGTTATTGGCGATGAGGTTAAGCTGGATATCGGCGAGGTCTTCAGGTTCCATTCCGTTGGGAAGTTCATGAGTGAAGAGGCGAGTTTCTGGCTGGAGGATGTTGGCGATATCAGAAGCGGCCTTTTTAGTTAGCTGCCTGATCACCATCGGGCATGAGGAGGACTTTTGGTGCATGGGTGAGCCATGCAGCCTGGACAGGTGAAAGAGAGGTACCCAGCAAGGCACCAGCATTACTGATACCGGATTGAGCAACGCGCATTACCGCCCAGGAGCACTCTACGACGATGATTCCCTTATGCCTGAAGGGAAGTGCACGGTGGGCATTATAGAGCATATCCTTTTTGGGGAAGTTTTTGGGGAAGAGTCATTTGCCCCAGGAGACAATGGCCTTATGATCAAGGCGTCGGCCCCAGTAGCCGAGAGGATTTCCCGAAAGGTCATGGAGGCGAACAGCCACCGTTCCTCGCAGGGCGCAACAGAAGATGGCAAAATACCGGATTAAAATCGTAATAGTAGGGTAAAACCGTTCGATACAGTGAAAATTACAGGTAATATCTTTTCTCCTCTTCCTGGTTCCCCCAATTAAAGAGGCACCGTTTCCAGTGCCTTCCTTGTATAAGGGGATAAATTTAATTTTATAGATTGATAACTCCCCATTCAACCCCTCTCCGTTCGGCAATTTTCCGAGCCAACTCCTTGAAATCCCGGTAGGCACTTTTGACAGCTTCAAAATGTGCACCAATAGCCCCATTCAGCGGGTTTCAAGTGGAACATAGGCTTTCTGGCCTCCTGGGCCATCGGCATAAGGCTTCGATAGTGCTTGAGGAGCATGAGACAATGAGGATCATTAACCACAGAAAGCCCGCTTCCGTCAAGCTCACCTAAAACATCCTGCCGATATACTTTTGGGATGCGGCCCATCCACCGCTGATACGCCTTCACCGGACGATCGAGACGCTCTGAGTGCTGTAAAACGATGTACCCGGCAGGTTTGATACTCCCTGGGGGAAGATTCAGGTCAGACGCAGGATTTTTCTCAATCCGCTCTATCCATTGCTCGCGCCAGCGCCGTAAGGTCGGACCAAGGTTGCGCAAGCCCTGCAGCGAGAATAGATCCGGTGAAAGAGGAATAACCACGTAATCAGCAGCAATAAGGGCAGCCCGATTTATCGCTCCCAGATTAGGGCCAAGATCCATCAAAACCGGAAAGCGCAAGGTCTCCAACCAGGAGGGCCAGGTTATCTTCAATCTGCTCCAGATGAGGTTCGTCAACTGCTGCCCATTTACTGAGTAACCATTATAACCTTACCCGCAGTAACTACTATCACCAGTTAGATTATTCCAGTAGTTCCGGAGGCGACGTGATCCCATTTTTAGAATATGCTGTCCAGGGTTTTATCGATGGCCTTAAGGAGCAGATCAATTTAATTCGTTTTGAACAATTTAAAATTATCTGGCGAAATTTCATTTATGATATATTTAAAAATAGAGATGGCCTTGTCAACGACCGCAGACGGAAGCTCATGTTAGACATATCAGACCGTTTTGATCCAATCCCCTTAAAAGAAATCCGCTACATCAGCCCTCGAATTGCAGAGATCTATGCAAAGAAAACAGATAAAACTATTGGAAGAGATATCAATGAACTGGTCAGCATGGGATTACTGAAACGAGTAAAAGAGGGATATACACCCTGTAGAGAATTAATCTCTGCCTTTTTGCCAGAACGAAGAACACAGTAACACAGTAAAGCCGAGGCATATCTCCATCCCCACTCCAATCCTCAGGGTGTCCTCAGGACCGCCAGGTAGGCGTTGACCAGCCCGAATCCGAAATACTGGTCCCATCCGGCAGTGCCAAGGTCGGTGGCGCTCCCTTCAATGATTGAAACCACATCTGCCGGAGCAAGGGGAATGGTGCTCTTGCCGATAACCAGGGCAGCCACACCGGAAACCAGAGCGCAGGCGGGGGATGTTCCTTCCATGAAATAATAATAAAATGTGGTATAGTCGGTCCCGTTATGAGTCTGCTGCAGAATGCCGTCTCCGAATCCATCGGCGTTCTGGTCCACGCTCAGGTCTCCTCCCGGTGCGCAGACATCGACAAAGGTGCCATAATTGGAGTAAGAGGGGAGCGTATAATCGTAGCGGATGGAGCTTACCGAGATCGGCTCCGGATACGAGGCCGGGTATTCGGGGGTGCTGGAGCCGGAATTTCCGGCGGAGCAGACGACAGTCACTCCAGCGTTGTAGGCATAGGTAACAGCCGCTGCTTCCGTGGCTGAAGTACCGGGGCCGCCAAGACTCATGCTGATGACTCTGGCCCCGTTGTTCACTGCAAAATAAATCCCGTCAACTTCCGTGGTGATAACCACCCCTCCGACGTTGTCCATGACCTTGACCGGCATGATGGTCGCATTAAACGCCACTCCGGAGACTCCCAGAAGGTTATTCGTTGTCTGGGCAATGCATCCGGCCATATGCGTGCCGTGGCCGAAATCGTCATCCGGGAAGGCATCGTTATTGACAAAATCATAGCCTGGGGCAAAGAGAGTTCCTGCCAGATCCGGTGCCTGGGTGAAGGTCGCGTTTGTTTCAAAGGCGACTCCGGAATCCACAAGTCCCACCAAAACCCCCGCTCCTGCTCCGTAATCCCATGCATAACTGCAATTCAAGCGGGGCAGGTGCCATTGGTAATTGTAATACGGGTCATTCGGGATGAAGTGTGGCCGGCGCAGGAAATTCGGTTCGGCATAAAGAACCGAGGCCTCGGCTCGCAGCCGCTGGGCAGCCTGCAAGACCGTGATGGAGGAGGGAATACTCAAGACTGTATAGCCTGCATAGGGACTGGTATAAACCTCGCGGCATCCATGCCTGGTGCAAACCCGGCCGACCTCAGCAGCAGGAGTCCCGGGGGCGAATTGCACGACTACCTGATTTGCCCTGTAAGCGGGAATGCCCGGCAGATAGGCTACTCCAGCACCGAGAATTGCCGGAGGCTTATAGAGAATGCTCTTTGCTTCAATGCCGACTGTCCGCCGGTCTACCGGCGGCGGATTGGAAGCCGCCGTACGGGAAAGAGCGGCGCGGGGCGAAATCGACCATGGATTGGAAAACAGATTGAGTGCCAGAGCATTGAGATTGAGGAGGGGGGAAAAAGCCAGTTCATAGTTTATCAAGGAGCTTATGAAAGGCTCGAACATAAGCATTGGCCATGCCCCCCAGCCGGATGATTGCCCCCCTGACTGCCACATGGGAGCAGCCCATGAGGCTCCCGCATATGTCTGCGGATATAATAGACCTGCCCAGGGGAGCCCCCCCCAGGTGGGAAACAACGAGTGGCCACTGACCACTGGCCACTGACCACTGACCACTGGCCACTGACCACTGACCACTGCTGGTGCAAGCCACTGGGCATGCACCCTGGTGAAATGCCCCGAAGTGAAAAATAGTGCAAGGATTACCCACAGAATCAGGCCAGAAGCTGGCCGGGATAAACGGGATGAGATAAATTGCCTCTCTCTGGCCGGGTAGTGCATTTCTCTCAATTTGTCCAAGGTACTTATAAACCTCCGCTGATAGATACTCAGGTAAGAACGCTCATTGTCAGCCAGTAGTTATTTATTGGCTTTTTACCGAAAGAGCATGGTATATTTCCAGCTATTGCCGGTCTGGCTTTTCAGACAAATCCTTAAGCTGTGGGGAAATGCAAGCAGTGTGCCGCCGATGGCGGCTTCCAAACAGCTTGAATTATTTGATCAATAGAAACTCGGTCCCTTGCCGGACGGGGAAAAAATTGAAGAAGCGGCCTCAGTGATGCCCATAAGAACGGACTTGACAAGTTTGATGGATTACGATAATTTACTTTTTCATAGGGCTGTGAGAGCCCATTGTTCAGCTTTCATGGCAGGGTAAAAATTGTAGTCCGGGAGTAAAGCAAAGGTCATACTTTCTATGAATGTCAGCCGGAAAAGAAGAATACCTGCTCTCACCATCGTGATGATCGTTTTCCTCTGGACCTGTCCGGGCCAGGCTACTCATCTTGCAGATCTTGTTGTCGAGCAAACCTTGCGTAACGGACTTAAAGTTCTGGTTCTGGAGAGGCACCAGTCTCCTACGGTTTCTCTCTATCTTCGGTTTCGGGTGGGCATGATCGATGAGGGAGGCAAGGGGCTGGCCCATCTGCTGGAACATATGCTGTTCAAAGGAACCACCAGTGTCGGGACCAAAAATTTCCCCAAGGAAAAAAAACTCCTGTTTAAAATTGACCAGGCTGGCCGGAAACTGGATGCTGAAAGGAAAAAGGGCGAGGCTGCCAGCCCGCAGGTGATTAAAGAGCTGGAAAAGGAATTAAAGGCCCTGCAGGAGCAGGCCAGTCAGTATGTTGTGACCGATGAGATGACCCTCCTGTATACCGAGAATGGGGCCACAGGGCTGAATGCCAGTACCGGCGGTGACCTGACAACCTATCATGTCAGCCTCCCCTCCAACCGGATCGAGCTGTGGGCAAGACTGGAATCGGACCGATTTCGAAATCCGGTTTTCCGCGAATTTTATTCCGAACGGGATGTGGTTCTGCAAGAGCGGCGGCAGACAAATGAAAGTGAACCCCTGAGCAAATTCTGGGAGCAATTTCTTGCTGCTGCCTATATATTTCATCCCTATCGAAATCCGGTCATCGGATGGGAATCGCATCTGCAGTTCCTCTCCAAATCGGAGATGGAAGAGTTTTTCCGGACCTACTACGTTCCCAATAACGCCGTGATTGCCGCTGTCGGAGATGTCCGGGCGAAGGAATTCATCAGTCTGGTGGAGCGGTATTTCGGCTCTCTCCCCCGCCGGGAATATCTGCCCGCCTTGACCGCCAAGGAGCCGCCCCAGATCGGGGAGCGCAGGATCGCTGTCCACCTCGATGCTCAGCCCCAGGTCATGATCGGCTATCATAAACCGACCCTGCCCAGTCGTGAGGATTATGTCTTCGACCTTGTTGACGCTGTCCTTTCCGGCGGCCGCACCTCCCGCCTCTATCAGCGCCTGGTGGAAAAAGACCAGATTGCCGTCCAGATAAACACAGCCAATGGAATACCCGGGGCCCGGTGTGCAAATCTATTCATGATCATGGCTACTCCCCGCCATCCTCACACTGTCCAGGAGGTTGAGCAGGCCATTTCCGAAGAGATTGACCGGCTGAAGAAGGAGCCGGTTTCGGATCGGGAACTTCAGAAGGTTAAAAACCAACTGGCGGGAGATTTTATCCGCTCTCTGAACTCCAACGCCGGTCTGGCCGGTGAGCTTTCCTATTTCGAGATCGTGGCCGGAGACTGGAAATATATCGATACACATCTTGAAGTCCTGGAAAAAATTACCACCCGGGAAATTCAGGAAGCTATACAAAAGTACCTCATTGAGGATAACAGAACAGTTGCCGTTTTAGTACCGAAATCAGGAAAGGGCGGGCAAGGTGGTCAAGAGAAGCGATAAGGAGTGGCTGTCAAACGAAAATCAGCAATGCATCCGGATACGGCTCCGAGCCTGGTTGATAATGGGCCTGACTGGAATCTGGCTGGCTTGCCTCATGGCCTGCACTCCATCTCTCTCCCCCACCGGGGCATTGACTTCGACTCTTCCTCCTCCCCGGAGTCTCAAATATCCCCCCTTGCAGTTTCAGCTCCCGAAGGCGGAGCGCAGGCAACTGAAAAATGGACTGATTGTCTATTTGCTGCCTGACCACGAGATCCCTATTGTCAACGTTACCGCCCTGATCCGAACCGGCAGTGTCTATGAGCCTTCGGATAAGGTCGGCGTGGCGCAATTGACCGCTGAGGTCATGCGGACCGGAGGGACCTCCTCTCTGTCTGCAGAAGAGCTGGATGAGGAACTGGAGTTTCATTCCATTCACCTCGGTACGATGATCGACCGGGAGTCAGGCACCGCTTCCCTGTCCGTATTAACCAAGGACCTGGACAAGGGGCTGGGGCTCTTTTTCGATGTCATTCGCCATCCGGCCTTCAGTCAGGAAAAGGTGAATCTGGCCAAGGATAAAAAAATTGAAAGCATCCGCCGCAAGAATGATTCCCCTCAGGACATTGCCTTCCGGGAATTTCGCAAAATACTCTACCGTGGTGATCCCCGGAGCAATGAAGCCACGATCGAAGGGATTCAAAAGCTGACCCGTCAGGACCTTGTCAATTTCCACGAGCGCTATTTTCACCCCGATAACACCATTATGGGCATCTGCGGTGACTTCCAGCCGGAGGAGATCATGGAAAAACTGGAAAAGTTGACTGCCGGCTGGGCAGCTCTGTCGGCACCGGTCCCACCTCCACCCGTTCCATCGGGAAAGACGCCAAAATCGATAAATTATATTTCCCGCAAATTACCTCAATCTATCATTATCACCGGCGGCTTCTCCGTGCCCCAGAATCACCCGGACCATTTTGCCTTTCTGATCCTGGACCATCTCCTGGGAGGGAATGGATTTAATTCTTATCTCTCTGAGGAAATACGCTCCAGGCGGGGGCTGGCCTACAGTGTGGGAAGTTTTTACAACGGCTATATTAACTACGGAGCATCCGGTACCTATTGCTTTACCAATTCCTCCAGCACAATTTTAGCCATTACCCTGACTTACCAGATCCTGGAAAAGGTCAAAAGCGGCCAGATTTCTCCCGATAAGCTGCAATGGGCCAAGGACTCGATTCTCAATCAGTTTGTTTTTTCCTTCACCTCTTCCGATGGAATAGTAAGCCAGTTAATCGCCCTGGAATATCACGGACTGCCCAGAGATTATCTGGACCGGTTCCAGGATAATATCCGCAAGGTCAGCCTGGAGGATGTGCAGCGGGTGGCCAGAGATTACCTTCAGCCGGATAATAATATTCTGCTGGTCCTGGGAGATGATGAAAGCTTCGAGCAGCCGCTCAGCCAGTTCGGGTTTGTGAACATGGTTGACGTCGAACACTATTAAGACATGCACTATCAATAAGTTATTTTGGTATATATTGACAATGGGGAGAAATATTTACTATAATCGTGAGAAATCACGGCCAGGTATTCGGTTGAGCCTGGTTAATCTCATCAGGGAAAGGAGGGATAGATAGAATGAAGAAAGCTCTGTTAGCAATTCTTGTAGTTTCTTTATTGGTGATTAGCGTATCTGCTCTGAGGGCTGCCGATGCTCCGAAGGTCAAGGACTCCTTCGAAATCAATACTTCTGCGGATCATTACAAAGGTGGCAAGAAGACCAAAACTCCTGTTGTTCTTTCCCACAAGAAGCATGCAGATACTGTTGGCTGCAAAGAGTGCCATCACAACATGAAGGATAACAACGATTCGGCCAACGCAAACAAATGCAGCACCAAGGACTGTCACGGAGCAGAAGAAGTACAGCGCGATGGTAAAAAAGTAGTTACCTTAAAAGACGCTATGCACAGCAACTGCTACAAGACATGCCACAAGACCAATAAGGATGCTGTCGCCAAGAATGCTCCCACCAAGTGTGAGGGATGCCATCCTAAGAAATAGTTAAGGTTTTTACGATCGGAATTTCTGAGAAGGGGTAGAGAAAATACTACCCCTTTTTTTTCAACCGCAACAAATTGATTTCAAATGGCCCAAATTGAAGGTTCTTGACCGGTACATACTGAAAGAATTAGTCCCTCCCTTCGGGCTCGGGATAGCGGTTTTCACCTTTGTCCTCCTGATGGGTAAAATACTCCGTCTGACGGACCTGATTATCGGCAGTCAGGTATCGGGAACTGCGGTAGCCCTGCTGCTTGTCTATCTCCTGCCATCCCTCCTTGTTTTCATTATTCCGATGTCGCTTCTTTTTGCCATCCTTATTGTCTTTGGCCGCATGTCATCGGACAACGAAATCATGGCTCTGCGTGCTGCCGGAGTGCCTCTTTACCGTATTATAGCGCCGGTCCTGGCAGCATCCATCGGTATCTTTGTCATCACCCTGTATGTTTCCTGCTTTCTCATTCCCAGAGGAAACGCCGCCTTCCAGCGATTGGCCCTCCATGCTACCTGGAAGAACGCAACCCTGGGGCTTCATGAAAAGACCTTCAATGACAGCCTTGAGGATCTGATTATCTATGTCGATGAAATTTCCGGTTCATCATTGTCCCGGGTGGTTATCTCGGATCAGAGGAAAAAGAACGAAATTATTACCATTTTTGCCCATAAGGGAGAATTGATCGCCGACGATCGGGCATTCAAGCTTATCCTGCGTCTTAAGGATGGTACCATTCACCGGAATAATCCCGCTAATCCGAAGGAATATCACCGGCTGTCCTTTTCGACGTATGATATTCTCATCTCCGGGGCCTATCTGGATGATAAGGGAGATTTTCGGACCATGGGCCTGAGAGAGTTCCACCGCGAGATCGAGCGGCAGAAAAAAGCGGGAAACTCCCTGGATAAGCTGCTGATCGAATGGCATAAAAAATTTTCCATCCCCTTTGCCTGCATCGTTTTTGCCCTTCTGGGATGCCCTTTGGGGGTTCAAAACCGGAAAAGTACCCGGGTCAGCGGATTTGGCTTGAGTCTGATTGTCATTCTGGTTTACTATGCTCTTTTGGCCGCAGGGAAAGTAATGGTTTACGGAGGATGGCTGCCCGCCTGGCTGGCCATGTGGATGCCTAACCTGCTCCTGATGCTGCCGGGAGTCTATCTGCTCAGGCGGCTGGAGGAGTAAAATGCTCAGTTACCTGGATGGAACATGTAATGATACTTGCAGAACTTAATAGAAAGCTGAACGAACTGATGGCACTGCCTGCCGAGGTCGAGTGGGTGGAGTTTAAAGAGGCAAAAAATTCCTTCAAATTTGACGACCTCGGCAAGTATTTTTCAGCTCTCAGCAATGAAGCCAACCTGAAAGACCAGAAATATGGCTGGCTTATTCTCGGAGTTACCGACCAGCCACCGCGGAGAATCGTCGGTTCTCAGTATTGCCCCAATCGGACGGTTCTCGACAGGTTAAAGCAAGGGATTGCCGAAAAGGCCGGTAACGGACTTACCTTTGTTGAGATTCATGAGCTTCTTCTGCCTGAAGGTCGAGTCCTGATGTTTCAGATTCCACCTGCAATCCAGGGGATACCGACTGCATGGGATGGGCATTACTATGGGCGAAATGGTGAATCGCTAGGACCACTCAATTTGAGCGAAATTGACCGGATTCGAGGACAAGCAGTGCGGGAAGACTGGTCAGCAAAAATTTGTCGGGAAGCTACACTCAACGATCTCGATCCTGATGCTATACGGTTTGCCCGCGAGCAATATAAGGAAAAACACCCAAGACAGAGAGAAGAGGTTGATCAATGGGACGATCTGACCTTTTTGAACAAGGGCAAAGTCTGTATCGGCGGCCAGATCACCAATACGGCTATTATCCTGCTCGGGAGGGAAGAGGCCGAACATTTCATTTCTCCGGCATACGGCTGGATAACATGGGTTCTCAAGGATGAAGATGGCATTGCGAGGGATTATGAGCACTTTAGACCACCTCTGATTCTGGCTGTCAGTCGGGTATTTGCCAAAATTCGCAACCTTACCTATCGCTACATGCCAAATGATACTTTATTCCCAGCCGAAATCACCCAATACGATCCCTGGGTCATGAGGGAACTGCTCCACAACTGTATTGCCCATCAAGACTACACCCTGGCCGGGCGGATCAGTGTTGTGGAGGAACAAGAATCTCTCTTATTCACAAACCTTGGTTACTTTATTCCCGGTTCGGTGGAAGAGGTCATTCGCAGTAATGCACCACCTCCGCAATACCGCAATCCGTTTCTCGCTAACGCAATGGTGAACCTGAACATGATCGACACCATA
This sequence comes from bacterium, assembly GCA_040755755.1. Taxonomy (NCBI): domain Bacteria; species bacterium. The sequence goes on from JBFLZW010000014.1 coordinate 18,976, forward strand.
GGCAGCGGCATCAGGCGAATATTTGAGAAGCAGCGGCAGCGATTTTTCCCCCTGCCCGATTATGACCTGAGCGAGCAGCCGGAGCGGGTTGAAGTAAGGCTATTCGGGAAGGTATTGGATGAGAACTATACCCGCTTGCTGGTTAAGGGAACAAACCTTGATCTCATGGACGTGATCGCCCTCGACAAGGTGCAGAAAAAGCGACCACTCACAGAAGAAGAGTTCAAGAGTCTTAAGGAAAGAAAACTGGTTGAGGGCCGCCGTCCGAATCTCTACGTATCGGCCAAGATTGCCGCAGTAACGGATGATAAGGCAACCTATATCAAGCATCGGGCGTTTGACAAAGCTCATTATAAGGCGCTAGTTATTTCCTTTTTGAAGGAATTCCACAAGGCAAAACGAGAGGAAATTGACAACCTGTTATTGAATAAGCTCTCGGACGCATTAACGGAGAAGCAAAAGAGAAACCGAATTACTAACTTATTATCTGAGATGTCCTATAAAGATAAAACAATCATAACGAGTGGTCCTAAGAGAACTGCTGAATGGCGATTGCGCGATAATGAGGAGTAAATTTTTATCTAAAGTCCGCTTGGAACTTGGAAATTAGATAAAAAAATATTTAAAAAACGCTCATTAAAAATTGGCAACCTATTGTATTCAAAAGAGATATTTTATAAATAAAATTTGTAACACCCAGCACATTTAGTTAAAAATCCTGGCTTTATTTTTAAACGCATATGCGCATTCTGGATCGATATCTGATAAAAGAGTTTTTCCGCTCATTTGCCCTGACGGTTGTCTGTCTTCTCGGAATTTATCTTATCATCGAATTTTTCGAGAAGATCGATGATGTCGTCAAGTCCGGTACGAGTGCTGGTCCCCTGGTGAAGTACCTGTTCTATACCATTCCAGCAACTCTCTTCCAGTTCCTGCCGGTGGCCTTTCTGATCGCCGTTTTATTAACCCTGGGAATGATGTCGCGCAACCGGGAGCTTCTGGCCATGAAAGCAGCCGGTATCAGCCTTTACCGGGCAACCTCCATCCTTTTGCTCATCGCCGCCCTTTTCTCGGCTCTCTCGTTCACCTGTCAGGAAACGGTCCTGGTCAGCAGCAATCAGCTTGCCAATTACTATAAGAAGCTGATGGAGGGGAAAAATCCTCGAAAGAGCCTGTCGGAAGGCAGGATATGGTTTTGGGGAACCAGGGGACGCCTCTTTAATATTCAACTGGTAAATGCGGAGCTTCACGAAGTTCGTGGTATCATTATGTTCGAATTGGATCCGCAGTTTCGTATCATCCGCCGGATCGATGCCCGGCAGGGGGCTTACCGCAACGGTATCTGGTACCTGGAACATGGCGTTGAGCGCATTTTCAGTCCGGATGATTTCTCGAAGACGACCTTTGCCGAGTTTGAGGAAAAAGCCCTTTCCATTCCGGAGCAATTTGAGGATATCTTTGCCCTGCAAAAGCTGCCGGAAGAGATGTCATACCGGGAACTGGCCAATTACATCGAGCGGCTTCGCGAAGCAGGCTATAGCGTAGATAAGTATCTGGTGGATTTGCATGCCAAGATATCAACTTCTTTCATTCCCTTTATCATCGCCCTGATCGGAATATCGTTCGCGGTAAAAATCGACCGCAGCGCCAGGCTGTTCAATATTGGATTAGGTCTTCTGATCAGCTTTATCTATTGGGTCATATTTTACCTCAGCATCTCTCTCGGCCGGGCCGGAGCGATTCCTCCGATGCTGGCTGCATGGCTGGGAAATTTGATCTTCCTGTGCTTCGGAGTCTATCTGTTCATGACTATTCCTACATAACACATTGAAAAGTAAAATATATATGATATTTATTTTTCTTGACATCTCCTCATCGTCATGGTATCTTCGCTCTAATGCAATTATACGATAAGCTAGGCCAATTCCGGCTTAACCGAGAGAAAGGATTCAAGAACCGGATTGAACAAAGAACAGGTAATGAAAAAAATTGAATATGATGACAATCAAAGCCTGGTGGATTTTTTCGGCTGCCAGGAAAAGAATCTTCAACTGCTTGAAGATAACTTTCATGTCCAGATTTCAACCAGAGGAAATCAATTCTGTATTCTCGGAGAGGAGAGGAACGTTGACCGGGCAACAAACCTTATCCCGAGACTTCTGAATTTAATCAAGCAGGGGGCAGTAAGTAAAGGCACTGACATTAGATATATTATTCAAGCCTTTACGGAAAACGAAAATGCAGATCTGGAATCGATTTTCCTCGATCGTATCGAAGTGCCGGGAAGAAAACCGTTCATCCGTGCCAAGGGCAGAGTACAGCAGGAGTACATTCAGGCCATCCGAGATCACGATATCGTCTTTGGTATTGGCCCTGCGGGGACCGGCAAGACGTATCTGGCTATGGCTATGGCCGTATCATCATTAATGAAGAAGCAGGTGAGCCGCATTATTCTGGCCCGGCCAGCGGTCGAGGCCGGCGAAAAGCTGGGATTTTTACCCGGTGATTTACAGGAGAAAGTCAATCCTTATCTGCGGCCTCTGTACGATGCCCTCTACGACATGATGGATACGGAGAGAGCCAATCGGCTGATAGAAAAAGACGTGATCGAAATCGCTCCTCTGGCTTATATGCGGGGAAGGACTTTGAACGATGCCTTCGCTATTTTGGATGAGGCACAGAACACCACTTCCGAGCAGATGAAAATGTTTCTGACCCGTTTGGGTTTTGGGTCAAAGGCTGTAATTACCGGCGATGTGACCCAGATTGATCTGCCGTCTGACCGACCTTCAGGATTAGTTGAAGTCCAGTCTATTTTAAGAAAAGTTCAGGGGATCCGGTTTATTTACTTTTCCGAGCTTGATGTCGTTCGGCATAGTCTGGTCCAGAAAATTATTAAGGCCTATGAGAATTACGAACAGCATGAGGAAAATTCCAGGCAGAAAGCTGGTAAGGAACCTGCTCTCAAAAGGAAAAAATGTTTAACCGATGGAGAAAAGGAGCCACCAAGGCTGTAAGTGGCAAAAGGATCCTCTTAAAAGATAAAAAATCCTCATCATCGAGAGCTTACGCTTATTTTATTGCCCAGGTTATCGGCCTGTGGCTGGGGACGACTTTTATCCTGACGTATCTGATCCTTCCTATCGTCAGCGTGCCGATCGTCCCCATGCAGGTTGGCGATATCAGTCCGCACGACATTAAAGCGCCCAAGGATTTCCAGGTCGAGGACAGGGCTACGACCATAAAACGGCAGAATGATGCCGAAGCCAGGATTCTGGCCATCTATGATTATGACGGACGGCTGCTGGCAGACATTGACCAGAAACTGCACCGTGCCTTTGACCTGCTGAGGGAGGTCGCCCCATCGGGAAACAAGCCGCCGGATGAACAAGGGGAAAAGGAAGGCGAAGCAGCGCCAGAGTCCGATCAGGAAGGAACACCTTTTTCTCAATCCCCGATCGAAGATCAATGGGAATACTTCAAGGATGAGACCTACCTTGCCCTGCCACTCGAAGACTTCAAACACCTGGTGCATTATCCGGAGAAAGATCAACTGAAAGACACCATCAGCAGTCTCATGAATAAAATCATGCACATGGGTGTTGTGGGAAGCCTGAATTTTCCCTTGGAGGAAGAAAAAAAGGGTTTTATCAAGAGAAATATCCTCACCGGCCAGGAGATGATCATCAAGGACACGAGTGAAATATTCGATGAGCAGGGGGCCAAAGAGTATGCTCAAAAAGCGGCCAAGTCCCTTTTCCCCCAGGATCATAAAACCTCCCGGCTGGTAGCGGAAATCCTGAAGGGGCTGATTTATCCCAACATGACACTTAATCTGAGCGAGACCCGGCTGCGAAAGATCCAGGCGATTGAGAGTGTAAAGCCGTCATTTTTCCAGATAAAAAAGGGAGAGATGATCGTCCGGGAAGGGGAAAAGATCACGGAAAGCCAGGTTGCCAAGATTAACGAGCTGATCCGGATTATGGAGCAGGAAAATGTTTTCCTCTCCTTTTTCGGAATGGCCATGATCACCCTTTTGACTCTGCTGATGGTGTTTCTTTTCATCTATCGCTATCATCCGCCCATGACCAAAAATATCAAGGACCTGGTATTGATCGCTCTGATAATCCTGGTAACCATTTTTTTCAACAAGATGTTTGTCTACGTAGCCAACGGCCTGTCGGCTACGGTATCACAAATAGAGCATTCCTCCTATCTTTACGCTTTCCCGTTTGCCGCTGCGGCCATGCTGGCAGCCATTTTGCTTGATACCCAGATAGCGGTGATGATCGCGGTTGTTACAGCCATTTTTTCCAGTCTGCTGCTCGGGAAAAATTTCTATTTCTTTTTAGTCGCCTTCTTCGGGAGTATGGGAGCGATCTACGGTTTGTTGTATAAGGCTCATCGAACCGCTGTTGTCCGCGGAGGAGCTATGGTCAGCCTCGTTAACCTGGCGGTAATCATTCCCCTTGACCTGACCAGAGGAATTTTGGTGAGCTCTCAGGGAATTTTCGATTGCATCTTTGGGATTGTGGGAGGACTGGCTTCAGCAACTTTAGTTTCAGCCCTGCTGCCGATTTTTGAATCGCTCTTTAAATTGACCACCGACATCAAACTGCTGGAGCTGCTGAATATGAATCAGCCGATCCTGCGCCGCCTGGCCATGGAAGCACCGGGAACCTATCACCACAGTATCGTGGTCGGTAACCTCGCCGAGGCAGCCTGCGAAGCCATAGGAGCCAATTCGCTTCTGGCCCGTGTGGCTTCCAATTACCACGATATCGGCAAAGTTAAAAAGCCCCGGTATTTTGTTGAAAATCAGATGAATTTTAAAAACGAACATGAACGGCTGGCTCCCAGCATGAGCGGATTGATTTTAATCTCCCACGTGAGGGATGGTGTTGAACTGGCCAGGCAGAATAAAATCAGCCCAGCTATTATAGATATCATCAGTCAGCACCATGGAACCAGTCTCATCAAGTTTTTCTACAAGAAGGCCAAAGATCAGGAAGAGCAAAAGCTCCAGGTGATTAAGGAGGAGGATTACCGATATCCGGGGCCCAAGCCTCAAACCAAGGAGGCGGGAATCGTCATGCTGGCTGATGTGGTGGAAGCTGCCTCAAGGACATTGACTGATCCGAGCCCCTCCCGGATCCGGGGGCTGATCCTGACCATTATCAACCATGTGTTCCAGGATGGTCAGTTAGATGAGTGTGAGCTGACCTTGAAGGATCTTAACCAGATCGCAGGCAGCTTTAACCGGATTCTGACGGGAATTTTTCACCAGAGGATTGCTTATCCTCATATTCAGCCGGGATCGGGTGAGGGGAAAAAGGAAAAAAGTGGAGATTCAACTCAGAAATCAACAAAAGATAGTAAAAATAAGCCTTCCCTTGTGGAGGAAGGCGGTACGGAAAATCTTAAACGCCTTGGGATTTCAAACCAAGGAGGTGAGTATTACATTCGTAACCGATAAGGCCATCAGGGAACTGAACCGGCAATACCGGGGCATTGATTCAGCAACTGATGTCCTGGCCTTCTCGATGCGCGAGGGAGAATTTCCGGAGATTAATCCTGATCTCCTCGGAGACGTGATTATCTCGGTGGAGACTGCTCAAAGACAATCCATCGAGGCAGGGCATCCGCTGGAGCAGGAAACAGGAATTTTGCTGATTCACGGCCTTCTGCACCTGGCTGGCTATGACCATATGGCTGAAGAAGAGGCCATCCGTATGAGAGAAAAAGAGCAGGAGCTTTGGCAGTGTATTCAAACCGAGTTACATGAACATGCTTTCCGATCGCCCGGATGATACGTTAATCGAAAAGCTCAATTACGCCATTGAGGGGATAATCTACTCGGTCAGAACGCAGAAGAACCTGCGTTTTCACCTGGGAGCCGCCGCCCTGGTGTTACTGGCGAGTGCCATTTTGCCTATTTCCAAAGAAGAGATGCTCATTGTGGTGCTCATCATTTCTCTGGTGCTGATAGCAGAGGTATTCAATACAGCCATTGAAGAGATGGTGAACATGATCAGCCCGCATCCCAATGCTCAGGCGAAAATTACCAAAGACATTGCGGCAGGTGCTGTACTGCTGTCGGCTGTGGGAGCCGTAGCTGTCGGCAGCCTGATTTTTATCCCCTATCTTATTTCCCCTGCCTTCACGGCAGTGGGATTTTTTCACCGCCTGAGTGAAGGCACACTGGCTGCCTATACTATCCTTTTTACCCTTCTGGTGGTTATCATCCTTATTGTCATCAGCAAGGCCAAATTCGGGCGGGGTGAGCCCCTGCATGGCGGCATGCCCAGCGGGCATTCCGCTGTGGCCTTCTCGATCGTGACAGCCATAGCCTTTTTGACCAGTAACCCGATCATTATTATGCTGGCTTTCGGCCTGGCCATCATGGTGAGCCACAGCAGACTTCTCCTGAAGATTCATACCCGCCAGGAGGTAATTGTCGGGGCAATCCTGGGCGGGCTGGTTACGGCCGGCATTTTTATCCTTTTTCGCTGTTGCTTTTAAAAGGGAGGAGGTAAAATACTGTTTGCAGTTACAGGAAAATATTTTTTAAGGGAAAGGTATGGAAAAAATAGATAATGCCCCCCCTCCTGAGCAGGAAGAAAGCCTGAGGGAGAGGCTTGGCCTGAAACTCCGGGAGATTTTGGCTCGCCTTTGTTTTGGAGGGGAAAGAACCGCCATCCAGAGCGAAGAAGAGCTCAGACAGTTAATAGATGATGGGGAAAAGCGGGGAGTGATTGAGGAGGAGGAACATGAGATGTTCCGGAGTATCCTCAAATTCGGAGATACCATTGCCCGTGAAGTCATGGTCCCCAGAATAGAAATGCTCTGCATCCGCCAGGATGCCACCTTCGACCAGGTGATAGATTTTATCAATGAAGATGGACATTCCCGGATTCCGGTTTATAAAGATACTATCGATAATATTGTGGGGGTATTATACGCAAAGGATCTTCTGCGCCTGCTCCATAGTCTCGGGCGGGAACGATTCATAGCTGCTGACATTATGCGGCCCCCTTTCTTCATCCCCGAGACAAAAAAAATCAGTGAGCTGCTGCGGGAGTTTCAGCACAAGAAAGTCCATCTGGCCATTGTGGTGGATGAATATGGCGGAACTGCGGGGCTGGTGACCATCGAAGACCTGCTGGAAGAGTTGGTCGGTGAGATCGAAGATGAATACGATATCGAAGAAGAACAGATGCTGGTGGTGGATGAACAGGACAGGCAGGCTGTTTCCGCCGATGGCCGTCTGGGGATAGACGAATTGGAGGAATATTTCCAAATCCCCTTGAAAGAGGACGATTATGAGACGGTAGGCGGGCTGATATTTGCACTCCTGGAAAGGATCCCTCGCCAGGGGGAACAGATTACCTATAAGGGTTTACAATTTACTGTTGAAAAAGTGGATGAGCGAAGAATCCATCGAGTTAAGATAGTCAGGGTAGACATGGGCACATCGGCGGAAGACTCTTTATCTTCTCCGGAAGGTGAGAGAAGCTGAGAGGAGAGTCTCGATTTGCTGCTGGAGGAAAGGCAATGCCTGGAATGCTGAAAAAGGTTCTTCTTGTTGAAGAGGAAGTGGCTGTTAAAGAGCGACTGAAAGAAAACCTGCACAAGGCAGGCTATCTGGTCCTGGAAGCTGATCACGGGTCTGAAGCTCTGGCCATCCTCAACGAACAGATTCCGGATATTATTATTTCCGATGCTTACCTGTCCTCCATGAGCAGCGTGGAGTTTTGCCGCCGGGTCAGGGAAAAACCGCTGACAGCCGTAGTCCCCTTCGTCTTGCTGATGGAGGAAGGAGATACCGAAGAGGCCATAGTCAGGCTGGAAGTAGGCGCGGATGATTATATACTCAAGTCCGCCAGCGCGGAGGAATTGATCATCCGAATTCAGGCCAAGGTTGACCGGTTTCGGACCCTTCGGGAACTGGTCCATGTCGATTCCGTCACTCAGCTTTACAATCGCTACTACTTCGATAAGACCCTGGCCGACATTCTCAAGATATCCGAGCGCTACCATCATGATGTGTCCCTTTCTATCCTGGATATCGATGGTTTTAAAGATTTCAACGATACCTTCGGTCATCAGACCGGAGACTTTGTCATCAAATCCGTAGCCCGGTTTATTCGTGAGAGGCTGCGGGAAGTAGATATTGTAGCCCGCTATGGCGGAGACGAATTCGTGGTGGTTATGCCGGAAACCTCGAAGGGTAATGCAGCCAAAGCCATGACCCGGATTCAGAATGAACTGGGCCGTACATTCTTCCGTTCCGATGGGGTTGATCAGCAGCTCCAGGTTTCCATCAGCTTTGGTATCGCCAACTACCCGACCGAGGCGGCCACTGATTATGAATTAATCCACAAGGCGGATCAGGAGCTTTACGCCCTCAAGAATCTCAAGAGCAAAGCGCTGATGCCGGTATTGAAACGAAATCAGTAGCGACTGCCACTGCCCTGGCTGCCGCGCGGGGATCTCTGGTTACTGGCCGGATTCATGCCGCACTGCTGCAGGTCTTCCGGTGTAGGAAGGGGCAGCTTGATGGTAAAAATCGTTCCCAGCCCCTCTTTGGAGCGCACCCGGATACTTCCCCGATGGGCCTTGATGATTCCGGCACTGATGGACAGACCGAGGCCGCTTCCCCTGCCAACCTCTTTGGTGGTAAAGAAAGGCTCGAAGATTTTACTCAGGTACTTCTTCGGGATCCCGCCTCCGGTATCTTTGAAGATAATCATTACATTTTCTCTGGCCGTATCCAATTTCGTCGAAATGGTTATCTCATCTCCAAGTTTTGTTGCATCAATGGCATTGATGAGCAAATTGACACAGACCTGCTGAATCTGGCTGGCGACAACAATTACCGGCGGAATATTGTGGGCATACTGCTTGATCAAGCGAACTCCCCGGGTTACGGTTTCCGCCTCGAACATTGAGATGGCGTCTTCGATAACCTCGTGAATTTCGTAAAGGTATCTGGGTTCTTCTTTTTGCCGGGAAAAAAAGAGAAGGCTATCGACAATCTTCCCGATACGGTCACATACTCTTTTCATACTGGCAAAATTATGCCCCAATTCTTCATGGGCCTCATATTTTGTGAGCAGATCCTGAATCCGTCCGGAAAGAACAGCCAGCGGGTTATTGATTTCGTGGGCAATGCCGGCTGAAAGCCTGCCCATAGCTGCCAGACGGTCCGAATGGAGAATGTGCTCGTGGATCTTTCTTTCCTGATCTTCGATCTTTTTCTTCTCGCTGATATCCCGGATAGTTGCCAGAGTGACCCATGTTCCATCCACGAGAACATGCGAAGTGGAAATCTCAAGGTCGATAACAGCCCCATCCTTCCTTTGAGCCTTGATCTCAAAGCGGGGAGGATTGGGTTTGCCCTGCCGTCTCCTGGTTATCCGCTCCTGAATGATTTCCCAGGCTTCCGGGGTGCTGAGGGCCATCAAACTTTGGCCGATCAACTCCTTCGGGTTCTTATAACCCAATATTCTGGCCAGGCTTGGATTGACATAGGTAATAGTTTCTCCTGTTGAAATGCCAATACCCTCCAGAGAGCCTTCTACCAGAGCATAAAAATTCTTTTCCCATATCTCCATCTCCCTGGCCTGCCTCCCGGCATCTTTCTCAAGCTCGTTCTCCCGTGATTTGTAATCGGGCATTTCTTCCAGACAAATCAACAGAAAATCAATCAGTCCGGCCTGATTCCTGAGAGGAAATATACTGAGGCTATACTGTACCGATGAGCCGCTGATCATGAATTGAGGGGTTTCATTCCTGAAAACCGGCTTCCCTTCCCGCAGGACACTTGTGCAGATTTCCTGCATCCGGGTTGTAAAAGTATGGGGAAAAATCTCAAACGCGGCCTTTCCCAAAGCCTGGGAAGCCGGGATTTGGGTCATTTTTTCCATCGCCGGATTCCAGAGGCAAATGCGAAAATTTGTGTCCAGCAGATGGATGCCGACGGGAATAACCTGAATGATTTCCTCACCCAGCTCACTGAACCGGCTTATATCCTGCCCCATATGCCAACAATACGGAGATTTTTGAAGATCGGTGCTATCCATGACCTGGCATGACTTGGGTTATAGTAAGGGGTGTACGGCTTAGCGTACATTAAGTTAACTGGTATTTATTTATTCAGCAGCATAATAATAACATATTTTGGAGAAGAAAGCCAGGAGAGAATAAGGGGGCATCCAAGCAGAATAGAGAGGTATTGCCGCACAGCCTGCGGCTGTGCGGCAATATAATCCTCGTCTGGTTTGATTGGATTTCTCTCAGGTTTGTTTTGTCCCGAAAGCATATCCTAAAAGTGCAGTCAGGGCCGGGAATAAAGCATTCAATAGGATCATCTGAATCATTTCCTTTATGAATTTGCGGAATTCAGTCAGATCTTCGCGGACCTTTCCCATGAGCTCATTTAACCGTGCATACCCGACCTCATCAACCCTTCCAGCCAGCACTTCTCGCTGGGAACATTCCAAGAGCCTGGCACACTGATATTCCTTCAGGGCGTATCCTACCATTACAGCAGCAATGAACCCGGCTATTCCAACTAAACCCCATTGAACAAGGCTTATTCTGGCCTTTGTAAGTGGCACTGAAGGAACGGTGCTAACCTCAGCCCCGTGGATAATATCTTCTGGTAACTTCATAGCCTCTTCATCTTAAACCATAGTTTAAGTTTTTATCTGCATGAGGGAAGGCATAGCTAACCGGTGTACATCCGATCCATCTTCTGTGGTAGACAGGATCACCGACCTTTTGGCCTTCTTCTCACTTATAGCCCAGCTTAATAAAGCAAGAGCCTCCCGTACAACGTCCGTAGAGTTTTTGACTTGCAGTTCTTTTTCAAGTGCGGTCATAAACTCGTCATCAATTTTAAAGCGAACCTCCATTGTTTTTTGTCCTCCATTATGCTTTGTTCCTTGCCCGAAAATCGCTGAGTACCATTGACCTCTGGTAACAGGAACCTCAAGGCTTAATATTTCCGGGCGATGTCAGAGGCCTCCTTTCTTGCTCCTTACTTCTTATTCCGTATTTTATCCAAAATTTTTCCAACAGTCAAGAGACGTAATCTCTTTGGGAATAATTGGAAGGCATTGATGCGATGCCCGGCATCGGGCATCGCATCGAAAAATACTGGCCGAACAGCCTTTCCGCCGTGTCGCGGATTTTTCGCTTGCATTCCTGCCGGAATCTACTATGATAGTATAGTACTCAGGCATAAGAGGCACAAAGATGAATTGAGAGAAGAGAAATGAAACCATACACTCAGGCCCTGTTTGACCAGAAGCGCAAAATTTCAGATGAATTTGCCCTTTCGGAACATATTGTCGTCTACCCCGGAGACTGCCTCAACCTGCTGAAGACGATTCCGGCTGAATCGCTGCAGCTCATTGTTACATCGCCTCCCTATAACATTGGCAAGGAGTACGAGGAAAGGCTCCATCTTGATCTGTATCTCCAGCAGCAAGCGCAGGTAATTGCCGAGTGTGTGCGCGTTTTATCGCCGCAAGGGAGCATTTGCTGGCAGGTCGGCAACTACGTTGACAGAGGGGCGATCATCCCTCTGGACACGGTTCTCTATCCCATCTTCTCAGGTCTGGGTCTCAGGATGCGTAATCGCATCATCTGGCACTTTGAACACGGACTGCACTGCAGCCGCCGGTTTTCCGGACGATATGAAACGATCATATGGTTCACAAAGTCTGACGAGTATGTTTTTAACCTTGATGCCATTCGTGTGCCCCAGAAATATCCGGCGAAAAAGTACTACAAAGGACCCAAAGCTGGCCAGTATTCATGTAATCCCCTCGGAAAGAATCCAGGGGACGTGTGGGAGATCCCGAATGTCAAGAGCAATCATGTCGAGAAGACTGACCACCCCTGCCAGTTTCCGGTAGAGCTGATCGAACGATTGGTTTTATCTCTAACCAACGAAGGAGATTGGGTGTTCGACCCATTTCTTGGAACAGGGACTGCGGTCATTGCAGCTATTCGTCATGGCCGCCGGGGCGCTGGTGCGGAAATCGTCCCCAACTACGCTCATCTTGCACGACAAAGAATTCAGCAGGAAACCGAAGGCACATTACGGACCCGTCCAATGGATAGACCAGTCTATGACCCGGTTGAAGCGGGAAACAGTCTGGCCACTTCCCCCTGGAAGAAGAATACCAGGCAGATTACGCTATTTGAGGAAAGCCCGGAATACGGTAAATTGGAATATCCTCAGTTATGACTCCCCAGACAATATCGATATAACACCAAAATAACCATGAATCAGTTTGTCTCTCATCCTCGCATTCGCTACCGGACACTTTTACTGTCTCATTCCCGCGCAGGCGGGAATGACGAGGTGCGACCGGCATGGTCGATACCTAGCTGGTCAAAGTCCAGCCATGAGCCGGAAAGGAGGCGACATGGAGACAA